>NZ_JAZEWV010000010.1:0-248634 GCF_036353415.1 Actinacidiphila polyblastidii | reverse complement strand
CCCCTCGACCAGGGCCTCACCGACACCATCACCTGGTACCGCGACAACCGCACCTGGTGGGAACCCCTCCAGACCAAGGCCGAACTCCCCCGATGACCGGATGCGCAGTCGTGGAGATGCACAACGGCCGTACAGAGCGGGAGGATTGTGGAGGAAATCCCCATATCCCCCACCCGAGAGGCACGACGCATGTCCGAGAAAGCAAGCACGCTGGTCACCCAGGCCAAGCAGTGGGCCACGCAGTACGGAGACTTCGCCAACGGACCCGAAGGCGCGGCGCTGACCGTGCCGCTGCGGGCCCGCGCCGCATGGGAGGCCAACGACGCGCGCACCTACGCCGGCCTGTTCGTCGAGAACGGGAGCGAGCTGATCGGCGACACGCAGCTCAAGGGCTCCCAGGAGGTGCTGGAGTACCTGACCGAGGCCTTCGAGGGCCCCTACCGCGGCTCGCGGCTCGTCGAGGAGCCCGAGGACATCCGGCTCATCTCCGACGACGTCGCGGTGGTCGTCACGCAGGGCGGTGTGGTGCGCAGCGGCGAGACCGCCGCGCTGCCGGAGAACAGGTACCGGGCCATGTGGATGATCGTCAAGCGGGACGGGGACTGGCGGCTGTTCACCCACCAGACCAGCCCGCTGGGCGGCTGACCAGCCCGAACGGACCGACCGGCCTCCGCCGGGCGCACGACGCAGGCCCTCCCGAACTCCTCGGGAGGGCCTGCGTCGTGCGTCAAGCGGGCGGTGTCAGACGCCGGCGCCGGGGGCCCGCGCGCCGCGGCGCGCGCCGAGGATCACCGGCAGGGTGTCGAGGCCGCGCATGATGTTCGGGCCGCCGACGCGCCACCGCAGTTCCCCGGGCGGGACGGCGAGCGCGATGTCGGGGAACCGGTCGAGCAGCGTGCTGAAGGCGATGCGGCTCTCCAGCCGGGCCAGCGGTGCGCCGACGCAGTAGTGGATGCCGTACCCGAAGGCCATGTGCGGGTTCTCGGCCCGGGTGATGTCGAAGGTGCAGCCGTCGCCGAAGCGGGTGTCGTCGCGGTCGGCGGAGGCCAGCACGACGTTGACGGCGCTGCCCTGCGGGATGGTGGTGCCGCCGACCTCGATGTCCTCGGTGGTGAAGCGCATCGGGACGCGCTCGATCGGCCCGTCGTAGCGCAGCATCTCCTCGACCGCGCCCGGCAGCAGGCCGGGCCGGTCCTGCAGGGCGCGCAGCTGTTCGGGGTGGCGCAGCAGGGCGACCATGCCGTTGCCGATGTGGTTGACGGTGGTCTCGTGGCCGGCGACGAGCAGCAGCTTGATCATGCCGAGCAGTTCGCGCTCGTCGAGGCCGTCCGTGCGGCCGGGGGCGATCAGCGCGCTGATCAGGTCCGGGTGGGCGTCCTCCGCGGCGTCCGGGTCGACGTCGGGGCGCTTCGCCGCGATCAGGCCCTCCAGGTACCTGCTCATCTCCTTGTTGCCCTCGCGCCGGCTGGCGACGCCGGCCTCGGTGCTCGGGGAGGCGAGCAGCATCCGGGTCCATACGGCGAAGTCGTGCCGGTCGGCGGCGGGTATGCCGAGCAGTTCGCAGATGACGGTGATGGGGAGCGGCTGGGCGAAGGACGCCATCAGGTCGACCTGCGGGAGCCCCTCGACCGCGTCGAGCAGCTCGTCGGTGATCTGCTGGATGCGCGGGGCGAGCGCCTCGACCCGGCGCGGGGTGAAGGCGCGGTTCACCAGCTTGCGCTGGCGGGTGTGGTCGGGCGGATCGCTGTTGAGCATGTTGCGGCCCATCGGGCCCTCGTCGTCGCCCACCCCGGCCATCGCCTTGGCCCATTCCGGGGCCGCCGACGGGTCCTTGGAGAGCCTCGGGTCGGCGAGCGCGTTGCGGGCGTCGTCGTAGCGGGTGATGAGCCACACTTCGGAGTTCATCGGTCCGGAGAGCCGGTGCGCCGGGCACTCCTGGCGCAGGGTCTCGTAGGCGGGGTAGGGGTCCGCCTTGAACTCCTCGCTCGTCAGGTCGACGTCGATGGTGATCGCCTCCTCAGGCGTACGCGGGGCAGGCGCAGCCGGCGGCCGCCGCGGGCGGTGGCCGCCCGCGGCGCCGGTCGGTCGCTGGTGGTGCCGGGTCGGTCCCCGGCGGCGCCGGTGGTCGCGGCGCCGGTGGTGCCGGCTTCGCCGATCGCGGCTTCGGCGGGTCGCGCGCGCGGGGTGCGGCGCGACCCGGCGGCCGCGCCGCCTCAGTGCCGGGACGCGGGCTGCGCCGACGCCGAGGCCGGCGGGGGGCTCGCGATGCCGCGGACGAGGTCCGCGGCCTTCTCGGCGATGGCGATCGTCGGCGCGTTGGGGTTGCCGCGGATCACCGTCGGCATGACGGAGGCGTCGACCACGCGCAGCCCCTCCACGCCGTGCACGCGCAGTTCCGCGTCCACGACGCCGCCGATGGCGCAGGTGCCGACCCCGTGGAAGATGGAGTGGGCGTAGTGCCGGACGTAGTCGCGCAGATCCGCGTCGGAGTCGGAAGCCGGCGGCTCGTGGCGGTCCTCGGTGTACAGGTCGAGCGCCGACTGGCGGGCGATGCGCATGCCGACGCGGGTCGCCTCGACCGCGTCGTCCAGGTCCGCGGGGTCGGCGAAGTAGTTGTGCGAGATCTTCGGCTTGGCGGTCGGGTCGTCCAGCGCGAGCAGGACGCTGCCGCGGCTTCGCGGGGTGAGCATCGACGGCCCGAAGGAGATCGCGTGGTGCGTCGGGGTGCCCAGCCCGCTGTCGGCGAACATGACCGGCGCGGACAGGAACTCCACGTCGGGGGCGGTCAGGTCGTCGCGGGTGCGGATGAAGCCGCCGGACTCCGGGCCGTTGGCGGTGAGCGGCCCGCGGCCCTCCTCCAGGAACTGCCGCACGTGCTCGGGCGAGCCGGCCGCCAGCAGGCTGACCGGCTGGCTGTGCGTGTACACCAGCGGTATCAGCGCGTGGTCCTGGAGGTTCTGGCCGACCAGCGGCTGGTCGACGACGACCGGGATGCCGAACGCCTCCAGCAGCGCGGCCGGGCCGATGCCCGACAGCTGCAGCAGCTGCGGGGAGTTGTAGACGCCGGCGCAGACGATGACCTCGCGCGCCGCGCGCAGGGTGACGGCGTCGTCGAGGCGGGCGCCGGTGACGCCGACCGCCCGGCCGTTCTCCACCAGCACCTTGTGCACCTGGAGGTCGGTCTCGACGACGAGGTTGTCGCGGCCGAGCGCCGGCGCCAGGAAGGCGGTGGCGGTGCTGGCCCTGCGGCCGTCGCGCTGGGTGACCTGGAAGAAGCCGAAGCCCTCCTGCTCCTCGCCGTTGAAGTCGTCGTTCACGCGGTAGCCTGCCTGCGCCCCCGCCTCGACGAACGCGGACGCCATGGGGTTCCTCGCCCGGCCCTCGGAGACCGCGAGCGGGCCGCCGGCGCCGTGGTAGTACGAGGCGCCGCGCTCGTTGTCCTCGGAGCGCTTGAAGTACGGCAGCAGCTCGTCGTAGCTCCAGCCGGGCTGGTTCCAGGCGTCGTAGTCCGCCCTGTTGCCGCGGACGTAGATCATGGTGTTGGTGGAGCTGGTGCCGCCCAGCACCCTGCCGCGCGGCAGGTAGATCCGGCGGCGCCCCAGGTGGGGTTCCTCGTGGGTGTCGTAGTCCCAGTCGAACCGGGTCCTGAAGAGCCTGCCGAAGGCCACGGGAGTGTGGATGTTCTCCGCGTGGTCGGGCGGTCCCGCCTCCACCAGGCACACGGTGACGCCCGGGTCCTCGGAGAGCCGCGCGGCCAGCACGCAACCCGCGGAACCCCCACCGACGATGACGTAGTCGAATACCACTCTGCCCTGCCCTTCTCGTGGGTTTGGACCGGTTTCCCTCCGCGCAACCGCCGGAGTCCGCGCACCTCCCCCATGGTCGGTTGGCACCTCCGGCACCTGCATCTCCGCCTGTGCGCAGTGCGATCAGCGGGCCGCCACGCCACAACTGCGCTTTGGCTCCGCCGCATGCGTCGCAGCAGTAGACTCACGTTTCATGGCGACATATGTATTAATCCATGCTGCTGCTGTCGACTCCTGGTACTGGGGCCCGCTGGCGGACCGGCTGCGCGCGCGCGGCCATGACGTCGTGGCGCCCGATCTGCCGTGCGACGACGACTCCGCCGGCCTCGCGCAGTACACCGACACCGTGGTCGAGGCGATCGGCGACCGCACCGACCTGGTGGTCGTCGCGCACTCGCTGGGCGGGTTCACCGGCCCGCTGGTGTGCGACCGCGTTCCGGTGGACCTGCTGGTGATGCTCCAGGCGCAGGTCCCGGCGCCCGGCGAGACGCCCGGCGCGTGGTGGGAGAACACCGGGTTCGGGCCGGCCCGCCAGCAGGCCGACCGTGAGCGCGGTGTGCCCGAGGGGACCGACGAGGACCCGCGGACCCTGGTGCTGCACGAGACGCCCGACGAGGTGGCCGCCGAGTTCCTCGCCGACCACCAACGGCAGCAGAGCGGCACCCCGTTCGGCGCTCCGTGGCCGCTGGAGAAGTGGCCGCAGGTGCCGACCCGGTACCTGATGACCGCCGAGGACCGCTTCTTCCCGCCGGAGTTCATCCGCAAGATGGCCACCGAGCGGCTCGGCTTCGCCCCGGACGAGATGCCCGGCGACCACTGCCCCATGCTCAGTCACCCCGATGAACTGGTCGAGCGGCTGGAGTCCTACCGCGCGGAGATCTGATCGCGGAGATCCGATCGCGGGGGACCCTTCCGGGGGTCCCCCGCCCCATGCAACGGGCGGCCCCCTTTCCGGGGCCGCCCATCAGGAGGAGCCGGCGGTCAGGACTCGTACCTGTCGTGCAGCCGCCACCACTGCTGCGGGTAGTCCAGCTCCTCCTCCTGGCGGCCCAGCGGCGTGTGGTCGAGGTAGTTGTAGGTGTTGATGAGGATGTCCCCGGCGCGGGCGAACGCCGAGTAGGTGTGGAAGACCTCGTCCCCGTCGCCGCGCAGGAACACGCTGAAGCCGGAGCCCTCGCCGCCGCCGGGCCTGGTCACCCCGAAGTCGACGTTGAAGTCGCTGTGGAAGGACGAGTACCAGGGCACCGTCCACTCCATCCGCTTCTTGAAGGACTCCAGCTTGTCCAGCGGGGCCCGCGAGACGAGCACCAGGTGGGTGTCGCGCGCGTGCAGGTGGGCGGGGTGGCCGAGGCTGTCGACCTGGAGGGAGCAGCCGACGCACCCCTCGTCCCAGCTCGGGTCGAACATGTAGTGGCGCAGGATCAGCTGACGGTGGCCGGCGAACAGGTCGAGCAGCGAGACCTCGCCCTCCGGTCCGTCGAAGGTGTACGGCTTGTCGATCCGCACCATGGGCAGTTCACGCCGGCGCGCGCTCACCGCGTCGCGCAGGTGGGTCAGTTCCTTCTCGTGGCTGAGCAGCTCCTCGCGTGCGGCGAGCCACTCCTCGCGGGAAACGACCGCGGGATAGGACATGTTGGTCTCCTCGTACGGGAATGACGGCGCTACGGGTACGGCGGACGAGCCGGCGGACTAGCCGGCCGGCTCGACCGAGGCCTCGGCGGCCTCGACGGCCTCCACGGCCTCGGGCGGCGGCCCGCCGGGCGCGCCGCCGCCGACGTCCCGCAGCAGGCGCGCGGCGATGACGGCCAGGCCCAGCAGGACCACCGCGCTGATCAGGCAGACCGCGGTGAGGCTGTCGGTGAAGGCGGTGCGCGCGGCCGACACCAGTTGCCCGGCCTCGCCGCCGGGCAGCCGTCCGGCCGCCGACAGGGCTCCGATGATGCTCTGGTGCGCCTCGTCCGCGGTCGGTCCCGCGGGCAGCGGGGAGTCCAGCTGGGCTCCGTAGACGGCGGTGGCCACCGCGCCCATCACGCCGGCGCCCAGGGCGATGCCGAGCTGTCCGCAGGTCTCCGACAGGGAGGCCGCGGCGCCGGAGCGCTCGGGCGGGGAGGCGGCGAGGATGAGGTTGGTGGTGAGGGCCGCCTGCGGGCCGGAGCCGGCGCTGGTGATGGTGACGCCGACGATCACCAGGACCAGTCCGCCGTTGGCGTGCACCTGGGTGAGGGCGAGGTAGCCGATGGCCGCCACGGTCAGGCCGGCGGCGACCACGTAGGCGGGCCGCACCTTCCGGGCGATGGCGGGCGCCGTCATGGCGGTGGCGACCATGGCGACTCCGGAGGGCAGCATCAGGAGACCGGCGTGCAGCGGCGAGAGGCCGCGTACCGCCTGGAGCCAGACGTTGACCACGAAGATGGTGCCGCCGCCGACGACGGCGCCGAAGATGTTGATCACCAGTGCGGCGCTGACCTGCCGGTTGCCGAAGAGGCGCAGGTCGACCAGGGGGTCGGCGAGGCTCTGCTGGCGCTTGACGAACAGCGCGGCGAAGACGACGCCGGCCACGATGGCGACGATCGGCAGCACGTCCCAGCCGTTCTGGGCCAGCTCCTTGATGCCGTAGATGACCGGCAGCAGGCCGGCCAGCGACAGCACCACGCTGAGCGGGTCGAGCCGCCCGGCCTGCGGATTGGTGAACTCGGGCAGCAGCAGCGGCCCCGCCACCAGCAGCAGCACCATCACGGGCACCGCCAGCAGGAAGACCGAGCCCCACCAGAAGAAGTGGAGCATGATGCCGCCGGCGACCGGGCCGAGGGCGAGGCCGCCCATGAAGGCGCTGACCCACACCCCGATGGCGGCGCCCATCTGCTTGGGGTTCCGGTAGAACATGTTGGCGATCAGCGCGAGCGTGGAGGGCGCGAGCGTCGCGCCGGCGACACCCATCGCGGCCCGTGCGCTGATCAGCTCCCATGTGGTGGTGGAGAAGGCGGCGGCCACCGACGCGAGGGCGAAGGCCGCGGCGCCGATCAGGAGCAGCTTGCGGCGGCCGACCTTGTCGCCGAGGGTGCCCATGGTGATCAGGAACGCCGCGACGACGAAGCCGTAGGTGTCGATGATCCACAGTTGTTGGACGCTGTCAGCACCGAGGTCGGCGCTCAGGTGCGGGAGCGCCAGGTTGAGCACGCTGAGGTCCATGGACACCAGCAGGGTGGGCAGCGCCAGGACGGCGAGTGCGATCCACTCCTTCCTGCCCGCGCTGGGTAATTCGACAGCAGTCGCAGTCACGTTCGGTCCTCTCATCGCTCGGAGCCGCCTCTCGGCGACGGCTCCTTCATTGAGACGGTGAAAGGCGCGAGAACTCATCGGTCGGGCCCCGCGCCGGGGCCCGACCGCAGGTCACAGCGTCGCCGGGAGACCGGCCGCCGGGAAGACGTCGGCGGCGAAGGCGGTGATCTCCACGATCCACGGCCCCCGCACGCGCAGCACGTGCAGGCCCAGTGGCGTGTACGGGCCCGCCGCGCCGTCGCGGGAGTACGTCGCGACCGCCGGGGTCCGGTTGACGGAGGTGACCACGTGCCGCACGTCGGTGTAGGCGTCCGGGCCGACCAGCGCCGGCCGCCAGCCGGCGATGATGGCGTCCCTGCCCTCGTAGCGGGTCAGCGTGGGCGGCATGGTGAACCGCGCGTCCTCGCGCAGCAGCGCGGTGAGGGCGGTCATGTCGCCGCGCCGGGTGGCGTCCATGTAGCGGCGCAGCACGGCGCGTTCCTCGCGGCTGGTGTCCTCGGTGGGCCGCCACTCCAGCCGCCGGTCGGGCAGGCACTCCTTGAGCGTGCCGCGGGCGCGCTGCAGGGCGCTGTTGACCGAGGCGACGGTGCCGTCCAGGGTCGCGGCCGTCTCGTTGGCGGTCCAGCCGAGCACGTCGCGCAGGATGAGGACGGCGCGCTGGCGCGGCGGCAGGTGCTGGATCGCCGCCAGGTAGGCCAGCTCGATCGTCTCGGTGGCGACGGCCACCGCGTGCGGCTCGCCGTCGCTGGGCGCGGCGGGTTCGAGCCCGGCGTCGGGGTACGGCTGGAGCCACGGCACCTCGCCGGGCGCGGCGGCCGGCGCCGGCATCCGCGGATGGCGGTCGAGGTGGTCCAGGCACGCGTTGGTGGCGATGCGGTAGAGCCAGGCGCGGAAGGTCGACTGGCCGCGGAAGCCCTCCCGTTTGCGCCAGGCGCGCAGGAACGTCTCCTGGACCAGGTCCTCGGCGTCGTCGAACGAGCCGAGCATCCGGTAGCAGTGCAGGTGGAGTTCGCGCCGGCACTCCTCGGTGAGCGCCGAGAACGCCTGCTCGTCTCCCTGACGCGCTGCGGCGACGGCAGCGCCCTCCTCGACCCGGCTCAACCGGGTCCGGCTGCGGCCCACTCGTGCCCTCCGATTGCGTGGAGTGCTGTCCATCCGTCACCGACCAGCGTAACGATCCGGGCGGCGGAGCGCCGACTTGCGGCGACGGATCGAAGCAGCACACACGGAGGTGCGTCGGATGTCACTGCGCGTCACGCTGAACGGGAAGCCGGGCAACGGGCCCCCTGCCGCGGGCAGCGCCGATCGGCCGGGTCCGTGCATCCTACGAAGGGGATCACCGCATGCGCGTCCTGTTCCTCACCTGTCTCAACAAGTCCCACCTCTACGCCATGACGCCGCTCGCGTGGGCGCTGCAGATCGCCGGTCACTCGGTGCGCGTGGCGAGCCAGCCCGATCTCGCCGACGACGTCGCGAGGACCGGCTTCACCCCCGTTCCGGTCGGCGATGCGCTCAACCTGAACGCGAAGCTCGGGGACGCGGAGCCGCAGCCGGCGGCGCCGCGGCCCCGCGGGCCGGTGCAGGTCGCCAAGCCGGTGCAGTCGACGTTCCCGCAGGACCCGCACGGGCACCTGTCGGAGATCGGCCGGGGATTCTTCCCGATGATCTGCCCGGACCGGATGTTCGACGACCTGGTGGACGTCGCCACGAGCTGGCGGCCCGACCTGGTCATCTGGAACACGCTGGCGTTCGCCGGGCCGGTCGCCGCGCTCGCCTGCGGGGCGGCGCACGCCCGGCTGCTGTTCGGTGCGGACGGGCTCGCGCAGATCCGCACCGCCTTCCACCGGCAGCGCGCCGCGCACACCGGCGAACCGCTGGACGACCCGCTGGAGGAGTGGCTGGCGCCCAAACTCGACCGGTTCGGCGAGAAGTTCGGCGAGGACGTGGTCCTCGGGCAGTGGACGATGGACCCGATGCCCTCGTGGGTGCCGCACCCGCAGAGCGACGTGCACTACGTGCCGATGCGGCACGTGCCGTACAACGGGCCCGGCGCGGTGCCCGAGTGGGCCGGCCGGCCGGCCGAGCGCCGGCGGGTCGTGGTCACTCTCGGTACGTCGCACCGCGAGTCGCACGGCATCGAGGTGCCGGTCTCCGAACTCCTCGACGGCGTCGCCGACCTGGACGTCGAGGTGATCGCCACCTTCGACCGCCAGCAGATGGGCCGGCTGACGTCGGTGCCGGACAACGTGCGGGTGGTGGACTTCGTCCCGCTGAACACGGTGCTGCCGACGACCTCGGCCATCGTGCACCACGGCGGGACGCAGACGTTCGCCTCGGCGCTCGAACACGGCGTCCCGCAGCTGATCGCCCCGAGCACGTACTGGACCGAGCGCTGGTGGGGGCCGGTCGCGGAGGCGAACGGGCTGGAGGCGCGCGGTGCGGGCCTGTGGGTCGGCGACTCCGACACCCTCACCGCGGACTCGCTCCGCGACGGCCTGGTGCGCGTGCTGGACGACCCGTCGTACGCCGTCCAGGCGGGCGCGGTGCGGGCGGAGCGGCTCGGCACCCCGACACCGAACGAACTGGTCCACGTGCTGGAGAAGCTGACGGACCAGCGGCGCGGCGTGCGGCTGTAGCCGCGCGCGCCTCCTCAACACGCGACGCCCTCTTGTCTCGTACGCCTCCCCGTGTTCTCGTACGACACGCGTTGCACTCGCACAACTTCCGTTCCATCCATCAGACCGCCCATGACCCATGGCCGGGATGCCATGCCGCGCGTCCACCGGGCCGCAGACGTACAGGAGACGTGATGACCGCCAGAACCTCCGGAACAGGAACCGGAACAGGAAGAGGAACGGCCCGATGAGCGCGCAGACCCTCACCGGCGCGCCGGCCGGCCGGCGCGCCCCGGTCGCCAAGCTGCCCTCGCTGACGGGCCTGCGCTTCTTCGCCGCCCTCTTCGTGTTCCTGTACCACTTCGCGCAGTTCCTCGGCCCCTATCCGCCGCACGGCCCGATCACGCCGTTCGCCGACCCGCACGTCGCGAGCCACTACGCGTCGGTGACGGCGGGCGGCGGCTTCGTCGGCGTGTCGTTCTTCTTCGTGCTGAGCGGATTCGTGCTGACCTGGTCGGCGCGGGCCGACGAGCCGGGCCGGGCGTTCCTGCGCCGCCGGATGCTGAAGATCTACCCGACGCACCTGGTCACCTTCGCGATCGCGCTGATGCTCTTCGCGTCCGCGTACACCCCGGCGTCGATCTCGGTGCGCAACGCTCTGCTGCTGCACTCCTTCTCGTCCGACCCGGCGGCCTTCATCAGCGTGAACGCGCCGAGCTGGACGCTCTGCTGCGAGCTGCTGTTCTACCTGCTCTTCCCGCTGATCATCCGGGTGGTGCGGCGCATCCCCGACAACCGGCTGTGGATCGGGGCGGCCTCGATGGCGGCCGGCACCCTGGGCGTCGCGCTGGTCACCCAGTACCTGGTGACCGACACGCCGAGGACGCCGTTCATCCCCAGCCTGTCGATGACGCAGTTCTGGGCGGGGTACTACTTCCCGCCGTCGCGCCTGTTCGAGTTCGTCCTCGGCATGCTGCTGGCCCGGATGGTGGCCGCGGGCAAGTGGCCGCGGGTCCCGCTGGGCGTCAGCGCCGTGCTGATGGTGGCCGGGTACGTGGTGTCGCTGCACGTGCCGTACGTCTACCGCTTCGAGGCGGTGACGCTGCTGCCGATCGCGCTGCTGATCTGCTCGGCGGCGTCGGCGGACGCGCGCGGCGCGTGGACCCCGTTCGGCGGCCGGGTGATGCGCTGGCTGGGCGACCGCTCCTTCGGCTTCTACATGGCGCAGGGCATCGTCCTGCTCTACGGCCGGCACCTGGTCGGCCACAACCACCTCTACGGCACCCCCACCGCGGTCGCGGTGCTCATCGGCTTCGTGCTGGCCAACCTGGCCGCCGGCACGCTGCTGCACGTCTGCGTCGAGCGGCCGATCATGCGTCGGTGGGCCAGGAAGAAGGCCCCCGCGGCGCCGGCGCCCACCCACGTCCCGCAGAGCGAAATGGAGGCCACGCCGTGACGGACGACCCCGAGGAGCTGCTGCGCGCGATGGTGCGCATCCGCAACGTCGAGGAGACCCTGGCCGACGTGTACCGGGACGAGCAGGAGATGCGCACCCCGGTGCACTTCTCCATCGGGCAGGAGGCGAGCGCCGTCGGCGTGTGCGCCGCGCTGCGCCGCAGCGACCTGGTCTACGGCGGGCACCGCTGCCACGCGCAGTACCTCGCCAAGGGCGGCGACCTGGACGCGATGGTCGCCGAGCTGTACGGCCGCGAGACCGGCTGCACCCGCGGCCGCGGCGGCTCGGTCCATCTGATCGACGTCGAGGCGGGCTTCGGCGCCGCCTCCGCCATCCTGGGCGAGATGATCTCGGTGGCGACCGGCGCCGCCTGGGCGCTGGCCACCGCGGGGCGCGACGACGTGGTGGCGACGTTCTTCGGCGACGGGGCCGCGGAGGAGGGCGTCTTCCACGAGTCGCTGAACTTCGCGCAGCTGCACCGCCTTCCGGTGATCTACGTCTGCGAGAACAACGGCTACTCGCTGGCCTCGCCGCTCGCGGCCCGCCAGCCGGAGGGCACCCGGATCACCGACTGGGCGGCCCGCTACGGGATGCCCAGCGTCAGCGCCGACGGCAACGACGTGACCGCCGTGCGCAGCGCCGCCGCCGAGGCGGTCGCCTGGTGCCGGGCGGGCCGCGGGCCGTACTTCCTGGAGCTGGAGACCTACCGCTGGCGCGAGCACGTCGGTCCGCACTGGGACTACGACGTCGACCACCGCTCCAAGGCCGAGGTGGACAGCTGGATCGCCCGGTGCCCGATCGTCCGCGCCACGGACGCGCTGCGCCCGGCGCTGCCCGACATCGACCGGCGCCGCGCCCGCTGGGACACCGAGGACCGCGAGGAGCTGGCCACGGCGATCAAGGCGGCCAAGGCGAGCCCCTTCCCCGCCGTCGACACGCTGCTCGACGGCGCCTACGGCGCCCTCGGCGTCTGAGAGGAGTCCTGCCATGCGCACCCTGAAGTACAGCGAGGCCATCGGCGAGGGCACCGTGCAGAGCATGGAGGCCGACCCGACGATCTTCGTCGCCGGGCAGAGCGTCGACGACCACAAGGGCATCTACGGCACCACGACCGCCGCGATGAAGCGGTTCGGTCCCTCCCGCGTCCGCGACATCCCCAACTGCGAGACGGCGTTCGCCGGCATCGCGGTGGGCGCGGCCTCGCAGGGCCTGCGGCCGCTCGTCGTGCACACCCGGGACGACTTCATGTTCCTGGCGATGGACGCGGTGATCAACGTCGCGGCCAAGTGGCGCTACATGTACGGCAACAAGGGCGGCGCGCCGGTCGTGATGCGCGGCGTGGTCGGCCACGGCTGGGGGCAGGGCGCCACCCACTCGCAGTCCCTGCACTCGGTGTTCGGGCACTTCCCCGGCCTGCACGTGGTGGTGCCCGCCTCCCCCGCGGACGCCAAGGGCCTGCTCGTCACCGCCCTGCGCGGCGACACCCCGGTGATCGTCCTGGAGAACCGCGGCCTGTACGACGTGGAGGACGAGGTGCCGCAGGAGCCGGTGGCGGTGCCGCTGGGCCGCGGCCGGATCGTGCGCGAGGGCACCGACGTCACGATCGTCGCGGCGTCGCTGATGGTCCGCGAGGCCGAGCGGGCCGCGCAGGCGCTGGCCGGGCAGGGAGTCAGCGCGGAGGTGGTCGACGTGCGCAGCATCCGGCCCCTGGACGAGGCGCTGATCTGCGAGTCCGTGGCGAAGACCGGGCGGCTGGTGGTCGCCGACACGAGCTGGGCGCGGTACGGCCTGAGCGCCGAGGTGGCGGCGGTCGTCGCGGAGAACGTCTTCGACGCGCTGCGGGCGCCGGTGCGCCGGGTCACCCCGCCGGACTGCCCGGCTCCGGTGTCGTGGCCGCTGGAGGAGGCGTTCAACCCGGACGCCGACGCGCTCGCGCGGGCCGCGCTGGAGGTGCTGGGCCTCAGCCGGCGCCTGGAGGTGGCCCGCGACGAGCTGCACCACAACTTCATCGGGCCGTACTGACCGCCGGGAGGCACTGCGTGAAGGTTCGTGAGCTCGCTGTTCCCGGCGCCCTGGAGTTCACGCCGGACGCACACGAGGACCACCGCGGCAGTTTCCTCGAACTGCTGCGCCGCGAGTGGTGGACCGAGGCGACCGGCAGGGAGCTGTCGGTCGCCCAGGTCAACTGCACCGTCAACCGCCGCAACGTGGTGCGCGGCGTGCACTTCACCCGGCTGGCCGGGCAGGCCAAGTTCGTGTGCTGCCTCGGCGGCGCGCTGGTCGACGTCATCGCCGACCTGCGGGAGGGATCGCCGGCGTTCGGCACCCACGACTCGGTGCTGCTGGACACCGAGACCTTCCGGGTGGTGTTCCTGCCCGAGGGGGTCGGGCACGGCGTCGCCTCGCTCACCGAGAACGCCAGCGCCTTCTACCTGTGCTCGGCGACGTACGACCCGGACAACGAGTTCGGCGTCCACCCGCTGGACCCGGAACTCGGCGTCGACTGGCGTGCGATGCTCGGCGGCGCGGAGCCGATCCTGTCCGCCCGCGACAGCGGGGCCCCCTCGCTGGCCGAGGTGCGCCGCCAGGGCCTGCTCACCCGGTACGAGGAGTGCGAGGCGTACTACCGCGCGACCGGGGTGGTGGCGGGCTCCGGGCGACGCACCGGGCCCGGGGAGGAGCGGTGACCCGGCGCCCGGCCGCGCGGCGGCTGCGCGTCGGACTCATCGGCACCGGAGTCGGGGTGCGCACCTACCTCCCCGGCTTCGCCGCCACCGGCCGGGCCGACGTGGTGGCGATCGCCGGCAGCAGCCCGGCCAGGAGCCGCGAGGTGGCCGCCGCCACCGCGGTGCCCACGGCCCACGGCGACTTCCGCGCCCTGTGCGCCGACCAGGACCTCGACCTGATCTGCGTGACCAGTCCCAACGAGTTCCACTACGAGCACTTCGCCGCCGCGGCCGCCTCCGGACGGCCCGTGGTGGTGGAGAAGCCCGCCGCGGTCGACGCGCGGGACCTGCGGCGCTTCCTGCGCGTCCCGCTCGCGCCGGGCCAGCAGGTCTTCGTCGACCACCAGTTGCGCTTCAACCCGTACCTGCGCCGGCTGCGCGCCTGCCTCGCGGGCGGCGAGATCGGCCGCCCCTACCAGCTGCGCATCCACCAGCAGGGCGTCGGGCAGCTGGCCGCCGGCGTGCCGTGGGCCTGGCAGTTCGACGAGGCGCGCGGCGGCGGGGTGCGCCTGGCGATGGGCAGCCACCTGGTCGACCTGGCCGGGTACCTGCTCGGCGTCGACGCCTGGCAGCGGGTGACCGGCTCGGTGGACCCCGTGGTGGCCGTCCGCCGGGACGGCGCGGGCGGCTCCCACCGGGTGACCGCCGACTCGGCGTTCTCCGCGATGCTCGCGAACCCCGACGCCACCGCGCTGGTCTCGGCGAGCGCGGCGGCGGCCGGCGAGTCGCTGCTGGACGTGGACGTGCTCGGCACCGCGGGCGAGGCGCACTTCAGCCTGAGGGACAAGCTGAGGATCTTCGGCGCCGACGGCGCGGTGCGGGTGCCCGTCCCCGAGGGGGTCGAGCCGGCCGAGGCGGCCAACCGCGTCTCGGTCTTCAAGAGCTCCTTCACCTGCTTCGCCCGCGCGCTGACCGCGGCGCTGCTGGACGGCGACGCGGCGGCCGTGGCCGACGCGAGCATGCTCGCCGACCAGGAGAGCCTGCTCGGCACCCTCGACGCGATCCTCGACTCCGCCCGCGTCCTGTCCGCTTCCCCCCAGCCCACCGGGAGTACCCGATGACCCGCTCGCCCCTCCAGCTGCTGGACGAGACCCTGAGCCGCCGCGACGCGGCCTTCCAGGCGCGCGACCTGGAGGCGACCATGGCCCTCTACCGCGACGACGCCATCGAGATCGATCCGAGCGGCGCGCTGCACCGGGACAAGGAGCAGATCGGCAAGCAGATCGGCTTCGTCTTCGGCCTCGGGCTGACCTCGCGCCTGACCGAGCTGGCCAGGACCGTGGACCTCGGCCACAACACCGCGGTGCTGGTGCTCGACTCCCTGTTCACGGCGCCGCCGTCGGACTTCCGGCAGCACTTCCTCACCGCGCAGACGCTGGTCCTCGACGGCGGGGAGTGGAAGATCCTGCTCTCCTCGAACACGATGCTGCCGGACTGAGCGGGCGCGACCGCGGGCAGCACCGCGCCGGCGCGCGGCGGCCTACAGCACGGCGGCGCCGGTGTTGATCGCCGACAGCAGGGTGCGTCCCTGCACGTTGAGGTAGTGGCCGTGCCGGACCAGCGAGTTCAGCTGGCCCGGTGTGACCCACAGGAAGCCGGTGGGCGGCTGCTGCGGGGCCTGGGACTCGTCGGCCTCCACGATGAGGTAGCGGCTCACCGCGTCGAAGAACCGGCCGCCCTCCTCCGAGTGCAGCACGTCGTAGCGCAGCCGGTGCGGCGCGATGTCCGTGGTGAGGTCCTGGAACGGCGGGCGGCCGGCGGCCGGCAGGTGCGCGTAGTTCTCCGGCGTGAACTGCACGGTCGGCCCCAGCTCGATGGTGTCGCGGAAGCCGGCCTCCACCCGCGCGGAGACCAGGATGTGCGGCACCCCGTGGAAGCGCCGTACGACGAAGCCGACGACGCCGCGGCCGCGCGGCTCGAACAGCGGCTGCGTCCACGACGTCACCTCGCGGCTGCCGGCCTGCACGGACACCGCCATCACCCGGAAGTACCGGCCCTGGGCGTGGTCGATGCTCTCCTCGGCGCGCCGCCAGCCCTCCACGCGGGCCAGCGGGATGCGCTCCACCCGCACGTCCTGGCGGGCCCGTTCCGAGGTGAACCACGACAGCAGGTCCGTGTCGGAGTGCATCGCCTCGGGCTCGACGAAGGCGGCGGGGGCGCAGGCGAGCACGGTGCGGGCGTCCATGTTCACCGTGTTGTCGCGGCGCAGCAGCTCGCCAATCTGACCAAGCGTCAGCCAGCAGAAGTCGTCGCCGACGGGCACCTCCTCCGCCACCTCGACGATCATGTTGCGGTTGGACTTCAGCGAGAACCACGCGCCGTGCTCGGACTGCAGCACGTCGACGAGGACCCGGCCGCGGCTGCGGTCGGTGAAGAACTCGATGTACCGCACGTCGGCGCCCTGGTGCACCTTGGTGTAGTTGCTGCGGGTGGCCTGCACGGTCGGCGACAGCTGGATCAGCCCGGGGTTGCCCGGCTCCATCTTGGCCTGCATCAGGAAGTGCAGGACGCCGTCGAACTCCTTGGCCAGGATGCCGAGGATGCCGACCTCCGGCTGCACGATGATCGGCTGCTGCCACTGCGCCGACGGCTCGGTCCCGACGGTGACGTGCAGGCCCTCCACGGTGAAGAAGCGGCCGCTGCGGTGCCCGAGGTTACCGGTGGCGGGGTCGAACGCCCATCCGTCGAGGTGCGCGAAAGGGATGCGGTCCACCTGGAATCGGTGCGCCCTGGCGCGTTCGTGGAGCCAGCGGGTGAATTCTCCGGTGGACATGCCGATTCCGGCGTCCCGCACTGCGGCGGACCGTGCGAAACGCCCCGGAAGGGCGGTGTCCTCGCGTGGTGACAGCAGGGTTTGCCGAGTCATGTCCTGGCCTCCGTCGAACGACTTGGGGCGGGCGGTTCCGGTCGATTTCCAAGGCAGCGGTGGCGCTTGCCCATTCGACGCCGATAACGTCATCATTCCCGCCGAATTCGGCGGGAGCGCCTCCTGGAGTGCGCATTGCGGCGGCTCAGCCGGCCAGTGCGAGAATGTCCTGCGCGGCGTCGGCGAGCGGGGGCTGAGCGGCGATTTCCGCGGCCACCGATTCCGCGGCGCCGCCGAAGCGCGGGTCGTCGAGGAGCGCGCCGACCGCCTCGGCGATCACGCCGGGGCCGGTCTCCTCCGGGTACAGCCGGATACCGGCGCCGGACTTGGCCACCGCCCCCGCGTTGTCCACCTGGTCGTCGAACCGGGGCAGCAGGAGCTGCGGGCGTCCGGCGGCCAGCGCGGTGAGGGTGGTGCCGTGGCCGCCGTGGCCGATCAGCACGTCGCAGGCGGGCAGGACCTGCGCGAGCGGCAGCATGCCGGCGTGGGCGACCTGTTCGGGCAGCGGCTGCCAGCGGGCCGCGACGTCGTCGGCGACCGCCACCACCACCTCGACGTCGAGGCGTCGCAGGTCGGACAGGACGCGGTCGAGCGCGCCGGGCCGTGCCGCGTCGCCGAGCCGGGGCAGCAGCGTGCCGAGCGTGACGCACACCCGCGGCCGCCGCCGGGGCGCCACCGCCCAGCCGGGCACCCGCGCGTCGCCGTTGTAGGCGACGTGGCGGACGCCGCGGTGGCCGGCCGCGTGCGCCAGCCGCAGGCTCGGCGGCCAGGCGTTGAACACCAGGTGGGGCTGGGGCAGGCCGGCGGCGCCGAGCCCGCCCGGCTCGGCGGCCAGCACCCGCGCGGCGCCGGTGCGGTACTCGTCGAGGGACGGTATCCCCCACTGGAACTCGGCCCGCGCGACGCCGCGTTCCGCGGCCGCCAGCGGCCCGGCGAACTCCGCGCGCTCGCTGACCACCACGTCGGGGCGCCAGGAGGCGACCAGCGTGCGCACGCCGGCCAGTTGCCCCGCGGCCATCCGTCCGAACACCTCGCCGTGCTCGACCAGGCCGTCCTCGAAGCTGCGCGGCGGGGCCTTGCCGGCCTGGAGGTCCACGAAGTCGGGCACCGCGCCGCTGGAGGCCACCGGCAGGCCGGTGCGCACCGCGGTGGCCGCGAAGTGGTCGGGCACCGCGATCAGGACCTCGTGGCCGAGGGTGCGGCAGGTCCACGCCAGCGGCACCAGCGGGAAGAAATGGCCGGGCAGGGCCACGGAGGTGAACAGGATGCGCATGCGGATTCTCCCAAGGGTCGAGGACATCGACGAGTGTGGGAGAGCGCCGCGCGCGATGTCTTCTCCAATCAAGCTCATGCCCGCCGGTCAGCGGCTTTTCGCGGAATTGCGCACACCGAGAGGTGCGCGGAGTGATCACCGGCCACTAGAACCGGAAGAGACGGGGACCGGCGAGCTAGGAGGAGCGAGTGCCAAGAGCTGACCGAATTCTCATCTTCCACATGACCGCGCCCAATCTGCGGCACGCGTCGATCGAGTACGGCATAGAGGCCGTCGAGCAGATGGCGCAGGAGCACGGTTTCGGTGTCGACGAGACGCAGGATCCGGCCGTTTTCACCGACGCGAATCTCGTCCGCTATGACGCCGTGGTGTGGCTGAACACGATCGGCGTGGTGCTGGACGGCGCGCAGCGGGCCGCGTTCCGCCGCTATGTCACCGGCGGCGGCGGGTGGGTCGGCGTGCACGGCCCGGCCGGCCAGGAGATCAACTGGCGCTGGTACTACGACGAGCTGGTCGGCACGTACATCAAGACCCTGCCGCGCGGGCCGGGGTTCCCCGAGACGCAGGACGCCATCGTGCGGGTGGAGGACGGCGCGCACGCCTCCACCGAACACCTCGCGCAGGAGTGGAAGTTCACCGAGGAGTGGTGGAACTTCTACCAGGCGCCGCGGCAGCGGGTGCACGTGCTGGCCACCCTGGACGAGAGCACGTACAACCCGGGTCCCGCGCCGATGGGCGCGGACCACCCGATCGCCTGGTGCCACCGGGTCGGCGCGGGCCGCGCCTGGTACACCAACCTCGGTCACAGCGTGGAGAGTTACGCGGACCCGGCGTTCCGGGCCCATCTGCTGGGCGGCATCCGGTACGCGATGGGGCGCGGCCCGGACGTGTGGGCGGGGCCGGGCACCGAGCCGGACAGCGTCTTCGCGCGGGTGCCGCTGGCCGCCGGCGCGGCGTTCCTCGGCGAGCCGACCGCGATGGCCGTGCTGCCCGACCGCCGGGTGCTGCACGCCTCCCGGGACGGCTCGGTCCGGCTGACCACCCCGCAGGGCGCGACGTCGACGGCCGGGCGCATCCCGGTGTACACGCACGGCGGCGACGGCCTGCTGGGGATCGCCGTGCACCCGGACCCGGCCGCCGGCGCCTGGGTGTACGCGTACTACGCGCCGCCGCTGCGGACGCCGCCGGGCGACGCGCCGCAGGAGGGGTCCGCGGCGGACTTCGCCGCGTACGAGGGCCACCACCAGCTGTCCCGGTTCCCGCTGACCGCCGCCGGCACCCTCGACCTGGCCGGCGAGCAGCCGATCCTGCGGGTGCCCGCCGACCGCGGGGCGTGGACGCACCACGGCGGCCACATCGACTTCGACGCCGACGGCAACCTGCTGCTGGCGACCGGCGACGACAGCTCGCCCTTCGGCAGCGACGGCTTCGCGCCGCTCGACGAACGCCCGCACCGCTCACCGGTGTTCGACGCGCAGCGCACCTCGGCGAACACCGCCGACCTGCGCGGCAAGCTGCTGCGTGTGACGGTGCTGCCGGACGGCGGGTACACGGTGCCGGACGGCAACCTCTTCCCGCCGGACACCCCGGGCGCCCGCCCCGAGGTGTACGCGATGGGTCTGCGCGACCCGGTGCGGCTGTCCGTCGACGCCCCGACCGGCCGGATCTTCGTCGGCGACCACGGCCCGGCCGGCAGCGCCGCCCGGCCCGAGCGCGGCCCGGCCGGGCAGGCCAGGTTCCTCCAGCTCACCGGCCCCGCCAACTACGGCTGGCCGTACGCCTTCGGCGACCGGGAGCCCTACGCCGCGGTGGACTTCGCGACCGGCCGGAGCGGGGAGCCCTTCGACCTCGCGGCGCCGGTCAACGACAGCCCGCGCAACACCGGGCTGCGCGAGCTGCCCCCGGTGGCCGGCGCCTGGCTGGCCTACCGCGGCGACGCGGTGCCGGAGTTCGAGGCGCACGCGGACGGCGCCTCGCCGATGGCCGGCCCGGTCTACCGGTTCGATCCCGGCGCGGCGTTCCGCGGCGCCTTCCCGTCGCGGTACGACGGGCGGTTCTTCGCCTACGAGCGCGAGCGCGGCTGGATCAAGGAGATCGCCGTGGGCGAGGACGGCGCGCCGGGCGAGATCCGCCCGCTGGCCGCCTCCCTGGCGCCGGCCGCGCCGGTGGACGTCAGGTTCGGCCCGGACGGCGCGCTGTACGTCCTGGACGGGGGCGGCGCGGCCGGTCCCGCGCTCTACCGCCTCGAACACGCCGGCCAGGACCAGGACCCGACGGCGACGGTCACCGCGAGCGCCACCAGCGGCCCGGTGCCGCTGGAGGTGGAGTTCTCGCCCGCGGGCAGCCACAGCGCGGACGGCGGGCCGCTCGCGTACTCCTGGATCTTCGAGGGGTCGTCGGTGGTCGAGGCGCGGGGGCCGGAGCCGGTCAGGCACCGGTACGCCGCCGCGGGGACGCACACCGCGGTGCTGGCGGTCACCGACGCCAGGGGCCGTACCGCCACCACCGAACTGACCGTGGTGGCGGGCGGGGTGCGCCCGGCGCTGTCCTTCACGCAGCCCGCGCAGGGGCAGGTGGTGGAGTTCGGCGACACCGTGTCCTTCGCGGTCGCCGCGCTGGACGCCGACACCGGCGCGCCGCTCGACTCCGGCGCGGTGACCGTGGAGCTGTCGCTCGGCCGCATGGTCGACGGCGAACCGGTGCCCGGCGACCGGGTGCTGGCCACCGCCCGCGGCACCGAGGGCCGGCTGACGCTGCCCGCGCAGGCGTCGCGGACCGGCCGGATCGCGGTGCTCACCGCCCGCTGGGCGGGCCCGGGACCGCAGCCCGGCGCGGCCGCCGCGGTGCACCGGGTGCTGCAGCCCGCGGTCCGCTCCGCGGCCTCCTGCGACGAGTCCTTCGGCGTCCGGGCGGTGCCGCATCCGGCGGCCGCCGGCGGCGCGCTGATCGGCGGCGTCGACGGCTGGGACTGGATCAAGTTCGACCCGGTCGACCTGACCGGGGTCACCGCGATCGCGTTCCGGGTCTCCTCCGACGGGCCCGGCGGCACGATCGAGGTGCAGTCGCACGTCACCGGCGGCCCGGTGCTGGCCTCGGTGGAGGTCCCCGACACCGGGGGCCTGGACCACGTGGTGGAGCTGCCGCCGGCGGCGATCGAGCCGGTCCCCGGCGCCGAGCCGCTGTACCTGGTCTTCCGCGCCCCGCAGTCCGGCCTGTTCACCGTGGACACGCTGCGCTTCGTGCGCGGCCGGGCGGCCTCCTGAGGCGCCGCCGCCGTGCGCTACCCCTCGCGCTGTCCCGCCGCCGCGTTCAGCGGCCCCGGTGCAGAGTGGTGAGGGTCTCCAGCATCGGCACGAGCTGCTGCGGGCTGGGCGCCGACAGCCAGTCCTGGTGGACCTGCTCGGCGCCTTCACGGTAGGCCGGGTCCTCCAGCAGCTGCACGATCTGCTTGCGCAGGCCCTGCACCGAGGTGTCGCCCCGGTCCACGGCGATGCCCGATCCGGTGAGCGTCACGAAGGCGCCGGAGATGGGCGACGCGATGCCCCACTGCTCGACCGGGACCAACTGCGGCACCGCGTACGGCACACCGGTGATCCAGGTGCCGAGGCCGCCGTGGTGGATCAGCGCCGAGCAGGACGGCAGCAGCTGGTCGAGCGGCAGGTAGTCGACGGTGCGCACGTTGTCCGGAATGGCGTGCTGCCGGGAGAGCTGGTCGGCGTTGAGGGTGGCGACCAGTTCGACGTCGAGGTCGGAGACGGCTTCGAAGATGTCCGAGATGAGCGTGCCGATGCCGACCGCCAGGGCGCTCTCGCCGCGGCCGAACTGCCGCATCGAGGCGCCCAGGCACAGCGCCACGCGCGGCCGCCGCGGCGGTTCCAGCAGCCACGAGGGCACCGTGTCGGCGCCGTTGAAGGGCACCCAGCGCATGGGCACGCGCGAGCGGTTCGAGGGCAGCCGCATCGCCGCGGGCGCCGGGTCGACCGTCCACTGGCCGAACATCAGGTCGTCGTCGACCTCGAAGCCCAGGTGTTCGGCGATCGGCCGGACGTACGCCGCGATCGGGTCCTCGCCGAGCGGGGAGCCCGGCTCCGCCTTGCGCGCGTTCCACAGGTCGCTGGACCAGGCGAAGGGGTCCTGCCCCCAGAGCACCCGCGCCTGCGCCGCGCCGACGGCCTTGGCCGCCACCGCGGCGGACGGCCAGCACGGCTCCCACAGCACCAGGTCGGGCTTCCAGTAGCGGGCGTAGGCCACCAGGTCGTCGACGGCGGAGACCTCGACGGCGGTGGCCGCGTCCGTCGGGTGGAAGTTCCAGACGCACGGCAGCAGGAACTGCCGGAAGAACTCCCAGGTGAAGCGGGTGTGCGGGTCGTCGCCCGCCAGGACGTCGACGAGGTCGGCCATCTCCTCGGCGGGGCGGCGCAGTTCGGGGCTGCCCGGTCCCATCGGCACCGGCATCCGCTCGGCGTCGCCGAGCGCGACCGGGGACAGGCCGGTCCGCTTGATCTCCTCGGAGATCGCGGGGGTCGACACCACGGTGACGTCGTGGCCGGCGGATTTCAGCGCCCAGGCGAGCGTGACGAGCGGATGGAGATGTGCGGTGGCCGGCCAGCAGGCCAACATGACGCGCATGGCTGAGGTCCCATCTGAGAGGGCGGTCTTGCGCAGACCGGTGCGGGGTGGACAGGGGTGCGGGCGCTCGCGTCGCCGTCGCGGCGCCCGCGGCTCAGTAGGTCACGACCGCCCGGAACCGCACCTCTCCGGCGCCGACCCGCTCGGCCGCCTTTGCGACGGCGTCGGCGGTGAAGACCTCCGTCACCGCCGCGCAGCGGCCGGCGGCGGCCAGGTCGAGGGCCTCGGTGAGGTGGGCCACAGGGCCGTGGGTGGAGCCGATGACGCGGTGCCGCTGGGTGAAGAAGGGGCGGGCGGGCGCCAGGTCGAAGGCGGCGCCCCTGGCGAACCCGGAGACGACGAGGCGGCCGTCGGTGCGCAGTCCGCGCAGGCTGTCCGACGCGGCCTCGTACGAGGGTGTGGTGGCCAGCACCACGTCGGCGCCGCCCGCGTCTCGCAGCTCCGCGCCGTCGGCGACGACGAGGTCGGCGCCCAGCCGGGTCGCGGCGTCCCGCTTGTCGGAGGAGCCGGTGACGGCCACCGTCTCGAAGCCGCAGGTACGGGCGAACTGCAGCGCCAGGTGCCCGATGGCGCCGATGCCGAGCACCGCGACCCGCTCCAGCGGCCGGGGCTCCGCGGCGCGCAGCGCGCTCCAGGCGGTGTAACCGGCGCACATCATCGGCGCCGCCTGCTCGTAGGGCAGCCCGTCGGGGAGCAGCACCGTTCCGGCGGCCAGCGCGACGACGTACTCGGCGAGGCCGCCCTGCGCCGCGAAGCCCGTGGTCACCGGCGCCGCGCAGTTCAGCGCCAGCTGTCCGGAGACCGGCAGGTTGCGGCGGCAGTAGGCGCAGCGCCCGCAGCCGCCCTGCACCCAGGGCACGCCGACGCGGTCGCCCACCGTGCGGGCGGTGACACCGGCGCCGGCCTCGACGACCTCGCCGACCGGTTCGTGGCCGGGCACCGCGGGCGAGGCGGTGGCGAAGGGCAGCGCACCCCGGGAGGCCAGGACGTCGTTGACGCAGATGCCGCTGGCGTGGACCTTCACCAGGACCTGTCCGGGACCGGGCCGGGGCATCGGGATCTCCCGCACCTCCCAGGGTGCGCCCGGCTGCGGCATCACGGTGGCCAGCATCGTCTCCATGTCCTCCCCTTTCGCGTGCCCGTCGGCACGCGCTCGCTCGGCTCCGGCCCGGCCCGGCCCGCGGTGGCGGCCGGGGCCGCGGTCACGCCGCGACGGCGGCCGGCCCCGCGGTCCTGACCCGGTCCATCAGGGCGACCGCCTGGTCGAGGGTCGCCCTGTCCAGGGTCGGCTTGCCGCGGTCGAGCCACAACTGTGCGGCGAGCAGGTTGAGCATGATGCCGATCCAGCTCGCGGTCTCCAGGATCTTCGGGTACCACGACGGCTTGAAGTTCGGCAGGTGCGGCATCGTCAGCAGCATCACCCGGCCTTCGATGATCTGCATGCACAGCGCGAAGCTGTAGACCATGTACCTGCGCTCGTCCTCGACGTTGCCCAGCCGGGCGGCCTGGTGGGCGGCGCCCGTGGCGGCCACCCAGAGCACCGAGCCGAGGCCGTTGCCGACCGGGCCCGAGGCGAGCGGGGTGATGGCCAGCGCGGTGAGGCCGGACGGGATGACGCTGTAGAAGTAGGCGCGTTCCAGCAGCCGGTGCAGCTCCGGGTGGTTCTCGCGCAGCGCCGGCCACATCAGGAAGGGCACCGTCGCCATGGCCACCGTGCCGGTGGCCACGTGCGCCACCAGCGTCGGATAGTGCCATTTCAGATCCTTGCGCAGGTTGGGCAGCCGTGCTTTCTGCGGATCTCCTGTCAGGTACGGCGGCACGAAATACGCGATGAAGGAATCCGCGACGGCCATCGCGGGAAGCACCCACGGCCGGCGCACTCCGGAGGCGATGGCGGGCAGCCATTTGCGTACGCTCTTCACAGGGGATCAACTCCGCACAGGTAGTGCCGTAACGGCGGAAGTGCGCCGTTTCGGGGCAGTGTGGATTCCGTCGGGTGGTCTCCGTCGTGGCGACGGACGCGAATTCAGTGTGTCCCAGGGGGCGTGTGGTGCGCGTCTTCCAGAGTGCGGTAGCAGCGACGCGCTGCGGACCATCCACCGCATAGCACTCTCAAAGGTGCATAGCGTCGATCTTCCTCGGCATGCTCTCAAACGGCAGCGATAACCCGACCGATGTGGAGTGAGATGAGCACCGAACAATCGCATTGGGGCGATGCCTCGTCGATTCTGGCCGAGGCCGCGATACCGGAGGCCCCCTCGTACTACCGGAGTTTCACCCGGGCCGAGGAAAAGGCGGTGCTGACCGTCCCGATGCGCATTCAGCACGCCTGGGAACTCAACGATCCCGACCTGTTCGCCGAGACCTTCGCGGACAACGGCAGCCTGCTCATGCAGGACACCCAGCTGACCAGCCGCGAGGACATCAGGTCCTTCATGCGGGACGGCTTCCAGGGCCCGTTCAAGGGCGCCCGGGTGCGCGGCGGGCCGCTGTCGATGACCTTCCTCACCGACGACGTCGCCGTCGTCGTCAGCGAGGGCGGGATCATCCTGTCGGGTGAGGACGACGTGTCCCCGCAGCGCAGGGTCCGCGTCACCTGGATCGTGGTCAGGGAGCAGGGCGGCCTTCGCCTCCTGTCCCATCAGAGCAGCCCGCTGGCCGGCTGACCGGCCGCGCGCAGCGCACGCAGAGAGGGGCACCATGACCATCGCCATCGGGGCGCCCGCCCCGGAGTTCCGCCTTCCCGACAGCACCCGCCAGGAGGTCTCCGCCGCCGAGCTGTGGCGCGACCGGAACCTGCTGGTGGTGTTCTACCCCTTCGCGTTCAGCCCGGTCTGCGAGGGCGAGCTGTGCCGCGTGCGGGACGAGCTCGACCAGTACCGGCAGGCCGGCACGCAGGTCGTCGGCATCTCCGTCGACAGCCCGTTCGCCCTGCACGCCTGGTCCGCCCAGCAGGGGTTCGACTTCCCGCTGCTCGCCGACTTCTGGCCGCACGGCGAAGTCGCCCGCGCCTACGGGGTCTTCGACGAGCAGCGCGGGATGGCGCTGCGCGGCACGTTCCTCGTCGAGCGCGGCGGCACCGTCCGGTTCAGCGAGGTGCACGGTCCGGGCGACCCCCGCGACCAGGACGGCTGGAAGAAGGCCGTGGCCTCGCTGGAGGGCTGACGGGCGAAGGCGCCGGGCCGGGGCTGTCAGGAGCCCCGGCCCGGCGTCCTTGCACGCGAACCGCCCTACACGTAGAGGGTGTTCGGCTCCAGGCCGCTGAGCACGCGGCCGTACAGCTCCATCGCGGTGGGCGGATAGATGAGCGCGTGCAGGTTGGTGGCCTGCACGTTGCGGTTGATCCGCTGGATGGCCGCGGACTCGTAGAGCGAGGAGCCGCCGCTGGCGCTGCTGAGGATGTCCACGGCGTCCTTGGCCAGGCCGGAGACCGCGCCCACGTCCGCGCGGCTGCGGGCCCGTTCCACCACGCTCCACGGCAGGTTCCCGGCGGTCTTGGTGTCCAGCATGTCGGCGATCCGGTGGCTGTGGAACTCCGCCTGGTCCGTCTTGATCGCCGCCTCGGCCACCTGGAGGTGGGTGACGGGGGCGTCGCCCGCCGTCTCGTACTCGGTGTAGGTGATCTTGCGCTCGGGCAGCCGCCCGAGGAAGGCGTCCATGGCGCCCTTGGCCATGCCCAGCAGCGTGCCCACGGTGGCGGCGGCCGTCACCGGCATCAGCGGGGTGTGCCACATCGGATTGCTCGCGTTCGCCTCGGACTTGTACTTCTGCTGCAGGATCTCGATCAGCGGGAGGGTGCGCTCCTC
Source organism: Actinacidiphila polyblastidii (assembly GCF_036353415.1). Classification (NCBI taxonomy): domain Bacteria; kingdom Bacillati; phylum Actinomycetota; class Actinomycetes; order Kitasatosporales; family Streptomycetaceae; genus Actinacidiphila; species Actinacidiphila polyblastidii. The sequence continues at coordinate 222,178 of NZ_JAZEWV010000010.1, read as the reverse complement.
GGGGACGAAGACGTCCTGCGCGAGCGTCGTGACGCTGCCGGAGCCGCGCAGGCCCGCGGTGAACCAGTCGTCGACGATCTGCAGGTCGCTCATCGGCACCAGCGCCATGATCGGCTGCATGCCGCCGTCCGGGGTGGGCGCCATCGCCAGGATCTCCTGCCACTGGGCGTGCAGGGCGCCGCTGACGAACCCCCACCGGCCGTTGAGCACCACGCCCCCGGCGGTCGGCGTCGCGCTGCCGCTCGGGCTCAGCGTGCCGCAGATCCGCACGTCCGGGTCGGCGAAGACCTCGTCCTGCACGTGGTCGGGGAAGGTGCCCGCCATCCAGGCCGGGATCGTGTAGATGGAAGCCGTCCAGCCGACGGCGCCGTCGGCGCGACCGAGTTCCGTCGCGACGTCGACCAGGGTCCGCGCGGAGGCCTCGAAGCCGCCGTAGCGCGCGGGGTTGCGCAGCCGGAAGAGCCCGGCGTCGGCGAGGGCGTCCACCACGTCGTCGTGGAGCCGCCTGTTCTCGTCGGACCACTGGGCGTGCTTCTCCAGCAGGGGCGCCAGGTCACTGGCCTTGCGGACGAGTTCGTCGTGCGTCGGCGCATGCGCGATGGTCACTCCGCCTCCTTGGCAGATGGAGTCTGGATGGAACGAGCGGGTGGTGCCCCGCCGGCCGCCGTACGGGCCGGCCGGCCGCCGTCCGCAGGCGGGCTGCGGCAGGCGGGCGGGCCGACGTACGCCGGCGGGCGGGATGGTGACGGGCGAAAGGCCGATCGCCGCGGCAGGCCCGTTGGCGGCCGTACCGCGGCGATCGGCCGGAGGGCTCACGCCGGCGGAGAGACCGGGGTCACCCTTCCGTGCGGGTGCGGCGGTGCGCTGCGGTCACCAGCGGAGGGTGGCCCCGGTGCCCCGCGGGCTGTTCTGGTAGCTCGCCAGCCGCCATTCGTCGTCCTGCTTGACGCAGACCCAGGTCGACCGGACCGCCAGTTCGTCGGCGATCTCCGTCTCACCCGCCGCGAGGATGCCGCCGTGCGTGCGCAGCACCGCCACGTCGTCGCCGACGAACCGCACGTCGACGGGCGCGCCGGTCACGCCGGTGCCCTTGAAGGGACCCGCGTACGCCGCTGCCATGAAGGACCGGATCTCGTCCTGTCCGCGCTTGAGCACGTCACCGGGGAGGATGAGTATCCCGTCCTCGGTGAACACATTCGCGACGCCGTCCGCGTCGTTGTGCGCCCAGGCTGCCACGAGCCGCAGCGGGACGCTCAACGCCTCCTTCTCCCGTTCGCTGGTGAACGCCCCGTAGTAGGCGTCCAGGTCTCCCGCCGCCGCGATCGTCTGCGACGTCATCACACACCACTCCTGTTCGCTTTCCGATGCTTGTTGGCAAGATGGTCCATTTCTGGGCAAATCACCCCAGGGCAAGCCGGCTCGACCCAGGTGAGGAACTCCTGTCGTGAGGGATCGGGCCGGGCACCGCGTGTGCCTCAAGAGAAAGCGGCCTGCCGGTCGTTGCCGGAACACCCAAGACCACTATGCCAAAGGACGCGACGCCCTTCGTCTCTGAATGTGCGCTCTGGCCTGGCCCTCTTGTCCGGCGCCGCGGGCGGCCCCGGTCAGGCCGCCAGGACCTCCGAGGAGACCGTCCCGTCCTCGGCCAGCTCCAGCAGCCGGGCCCCGGTGACGTCCCCGCCGCCGACCACGACCTCCGCGCCGGTGTGCCGGAACGCGACGAGCGTGGAGGGGCAGCCCAGCACCGGCAGGCCGGTGTGCGCCCGCATCTCGAACGGGTCGTGCAGGTGCCCGGAGATGATCGCCCTGACCTGCGGCCGCTGCGCGAGCGCCGCCAGCAGGCCCTCGGCGCCCTCCAGTTGGAACCAGCGGTGCGCCGAAGGGCCGACCGGGGGGTGGTGCAGGGCGAGGAGGGTCGGGCGGCCGTCCCCGGAGTCGAGCCGCTCGGCCACCGCCGCCACGTCGACGGTGCCGTGGATCTGCTCGGGCCGCGAGGTGTCGACGCCGACCACGTCCCAGCCGCCGACGGTCGCGCTGTCGGCCGCGAACACGGCCCGCACGACGCCGGCGCGGTCGTGGTTGCCCGGCACCGCGACCACCGGCGCGGACAGCGGCGCGAGCGCGTCGGCCAGCCGCCGGCAGGCGGCGTGGCTACCGTCGTCGGCGAGGTCGCCGGTGAGCACCACCAGGTCGACCGGGCGCTCGGTGCGCCGCCAGGCGTCCAGCACGCGCCGCAGGCGGTCGTCGGGGGCGCGGCCCTCCACGTCCGCGCCGTCCCCACGGAAGTGGATGTCGCTGAGCTGGAGCACACGAGCGGGCATCGACGCCTCCACGGCAGGGGCCAACCGGTCGTACCGACACGTTACCCGCGACAGCGCCTCGGGGCCGGGCGGTCGCCGCCGCCCGGCCCCGGTTGCGCCGCGCCGTCAGACGCGGTCGGCGACGATCATCAGGTACTGGAAGCTGCCGTTCTTGTACGCCGTCAGGAAGGTGTCCTCGATGCCGGTGACCAGGTGCTCGGCGTTCCGGCGCAACTCCCAGTAGGGGAGGGCGGCCTGGGTGAGGTCCTCGACGTGGACGGGGACGAGCCGGTTGCGTGCCATCGCGCGGAAGTACGCCGAGCGGGGGTGGATGTCGCAGATGTAGTGGGCGTTGATCAGGGACACCTCGCGGGACGCCTGCCCGTACGTGTCGTTGTAGCAGCCGGTGATGACCACGTAGCGGCCGGCGCGGCGCAGCAGCCGCGCGTGCTCGGCGAAGAGCAGGTCCAACTCGACGTACATGGTCGACTCGTTGTTCCAGGAGGCCGCGTAACCGCCGCTGGTGAAGCCGGTGTCCAGCATGTTGCGGTGGTGGTAGCGCACCTTGTCGCCGACGCCGCGGGCGCGCGCCTGCTCGTTGGCGAACTCCGCCTGGGTGGCGGAGATCGTCACACCGTCGGCGTGGCAGCCGTACCGCAGGTTGGCCACGACGCTGCCGCCGCCGCGGCCGCAGCCGGCGTCGAAGACCCGGTCGGCGGAGGTGAGCGGCCCGAGGTGGGAGGCGAGGAGTTCGGCCTGCGCCTGTTCGAGCCGGTGCAGTTCCGCGGTGATCCGCTCCTGGCGCCGGGCGGGGTCGGTCTCGTCGAGCACGGACCACTCGGCGTCGCCGACGCCGTAGTGGTGGTGGTACAGGTCGTCGATCTTTCCGAGTTCGAGGTTGACCGGGTTCTTCTCGGCGTTCCAGTAGTCCGCGACGCGGTTCTGGTACGTGGACTGGGTGGGGATCGTCGCTGTGGCGCCGGACTGGGAGATGGCCAACGGTGGGCTCCTCGTCGTACTGGTGCTGGTGGCTGGTGCTGGGCCGGGCTTGCGTCCGCCTGTGCGTCGCCGGGTCCGGTGGCCCGCGGGCGGGTGCGGCGGGCGGGCTCACCAGTAGCGCGGCAGGTGGTAGCGGTGGCTGTTGGTGGCGTGCCACTCGTGGTTGCCGGCCACCCAGTCGGACAGGCCCTGGGCGTACCGCGCCACCAGCGGCGAGGTCGCCGACAGCGCGGCGGCCTCCTCCTCGAAGGACGCCATGACGCGGTTGTGGATCTCGACGCTCTCCAGGTAGGCGGCCTTCAAGCCGCGCCCCTCGTTGGCGGCCACCACCGTCGGCAGGTTGAGGTGGTCGGGGTCGCTCGCCAGCTCCTTGGTGAAGGAGTAGAGGTCGTTGACGATGGTCGTCGCGTTGCAGGCCAGCGCGGTGATCCGCTGGATCTCCGGCCGGGAGTAGAGCGCTTCGGGCAGTTCGTAGCCGTCCACCGCGTCGACGATCGACAGGCACGGGCGGAAGTTGTTGAACTGCCGCATCACCAGGTACTCCCACACCTGCGGCGTGTACCGGGTCTCCGCCCAGGCCGCCTCGGCGAGGTAGCCCAGGTGCAGCCGGGCGATGTCGTGCACGAAGCGGGTGGTCTGGCTGGGCGTGGCGAAGCCGGCGTAGTCCCGCATGGCGCCCTGGTAGGAGCGCAGCGGGCCGTCGGCCCGCATGCCCTCGCGCCAGCGCGCCTCCAGCTCCGGGGTCCCGTGGAAGGGGTCGATCGCGGACTGGGCCAGCAGCAGCGGGCCGCCGAGCCCGCGGTGCGATCCGCCGCGGCCCTCGTCCTCCTCGCAGTAGCAGCTGTCGACGAGGTTCTCGGCGAGCAGCAGCTTGCCGGCCAGGGTCAGCCGGTCCAGGTCGAGCGCGCCCGGGTGCTGGAGCACCACGGCCCTGCCGAACTGGAACCCGGCGAAGTCCCCCTTCCAGGCGGGCGGGAAGAGGTCGAGCTCCCTGGCCCACGCCTCCAGCCTGAGGTCCACCTCCTGGGCCTTCCGCGGGTCGGCGGGGGCCACCGGCCGGTACCTGAGCCCGGGGATCGCCCCGCCGCGGCGGGCGGGGGTGACGGTGGGCGGCCCTGGCAGCCGGCGGATGGCGGCGGCGTTCGGGGGAGCGCTCATGGGGTACTCCGCTCGGTCACTCGGCCACGCGGCCGATCTGGAGGTTCTCCGGGACGCCGCGGCTGGTACGGGGTGGGCCGGACGGCCGTTGACCCGTCAAGCCAACCAGCGGACGCGGCGGCCCGGTATGGCGCGAAAGGGGTCGCTTCACGCAGAGGTGGTGCAAACATGCCGGTTGAGGCAGGGAGAGGGCGTGCGCGCGGGCGCGCGCCCCCTGGGGTGACAAGTGCGGATACAGCCGTCCCGGCTCGACGTATGGTCCTTTTCTCCGCCCTAGCAGCCGGAAGCAGAACACCTGGTGGAATTCCCGCAATGGGATGACCGCCGCTTTTCGTGGCGCGCAACACCGCAGGCCGCGAGGGTTCGTGGTCCACTGCCCGTTCGGTAGCTGTACGTGGCATGTGCACCGTGGAATGGTCCCCTCTTGCCGTATTCATGGCGTGATACGGCTCACGGTCACGAAGATTGGTTCACGCTACAAAGGTCAAGAGAACGAAAAGAATTGACCTCTTCTGCTTCTTTTCCGCGGTGCGTTCCGGGAAGCTGCTCGGGTTTGCACAAGGAGGGGCGGGGGGTGGCTCGACCATGTCGCCGTGCGCTCACCCGTTCCGCGACATCCGCGTGGGAGACCACGCGTGAGCAGGGGGGCACAGCGTGACAAGACGCATCAGAAGACTCATGACGGCCGGCCTCGGGATGCTGCTGGCCGCGGCCGCCGTACAGGTGACCGCGGCGCCCCAGGCGTCCGCCGCCGACCCCGGCTGCTGGCGCGACACGTGCATCGGGAAGAGCGCCGCCGCCATGAACTGCGACGACGACGCCGAGGTGCTCGACCAGTTCGACATCGACACCTCGATCGAGGTCAAGCTCATCTGGTCGCAGATGTGCCAGGCCACCTGGGCGAAGGTCGCCATCGACCCCGGGTACACCGACGACCCGGTCTACGGCCAGCTGTGGACCACCCCGACGCTGGGCGGCATCGAGAAGGTGTACACCACCCCGCAGTTGGGGGCGGGCAACCCCAGCGAGGTCACCCTGATGGGGAACTGGAAGGGCACCAGCAAGGCGTGCTGGACCTCCAAGGACCCGTCCACCGAAGGGGACTGGGACCCGGTGCCGCTGATCCTCGAACCCGGCACCGGAATCATGGGCGCGTACACCGGCGCCTGCACGGACTGGATCTAGGGGGAGCCCGGTGAACAGAAGATTCCGCATACCCGTACCCCGCGTCGTGAGCCCGCTCACCGCGATGGTGACGCTCATGGCCGGGCTGACCGTCTTCCCGCTGGTGGCGTCGAACACGGCCGCCCAGGCGGACGCGGCGCCCGCCAGGCAGCGGCTGTTCCCCGACGCGGGAAAGGCGCTCGGCGGGGACTACACCTCCTCCAGTGACTTCACCGTGCAGGGCACCGGCGACTCCGCCGGGTTCCACATCCTGCTCGGCACCGAGCGGGAGGGCTTCGCCTTCCACGAGATCGCCCGCCTGGGCAGCACCGACCTGATGGACGCGGGCCCGTGGACCGGCGAGGTGTGCACCACCGGCTCCGGGCGGTACGCCGCCGCCGTCTACGCGCCCTCGCTGTGGACCAACACGCCCGGCGCGATGGCCAGGGGCGCCTTCGCCGCGGTCATCCGGCTGTCGGACGGCAAGGTCACGCCGGTGACCAGCGGCGTCCAGCTGGCGTACTTCTCGCCCGGCTGCGGCGACGGCGACCTGGTCGACTTCACCCGCAGCACCGTCACCGACACCTCCGCGGGCGACACCACGGTCTTCAGGACCGACGCCGCGACGGGGAGGATCACCTCGACCAGCACGGTCAGCGGCCAGGCCACCCACGTGGTGCCCACCGCGCAGGGCACCGTGGCCGTACTCGACGACAACCTGGTGACGCTCACGCCCGACGCGGCGCACCGGCAGACGCTGAAGGCCACCGTGCGCGCCGCGCTGCCCGGACCGGTGTTCGCGCTCACGCCCGCCACCGGCGGCGACCTCGACCTCGGGACGGTCGAGAAGGGCCAGAGCGTCATCCACCGCTTCCACGCGGGCACCCTCACCCGGCTCGGCGCGGGCAAGGTCGGCGACGTCAAGCTCTTCCCCGGCCAGGACGGCGACATCGTCGTCGGCGACGTGCGGGGCGTCGACACCGCGCACGCCCCCGGGCTGAGCAAGCACGTCCTCGCCAAGCAGCCGGAGAGCGTCTCCCGGCAGGGCCATCTGGTGATCACCTCGCTGGCCTCGGACCAGATGAAGGGCATCACCACCCAGCTGGGCTCGCCGTCGCTCCAGGGCGTCGGCGTGATCCGGATGACCGGCGTGGCCTCGCGCAGCGGCGCCGTCGCCTCCTCCGCCGTCGGCGCCGACCCGCGGGTGCCGCTGTCGAGCGCCACCGGTCCCGCGCCGTCCGCCGGCGCGGCGCCGGCCTCGCCGTCCGCGACGGCCGCCGCCACGAAGGTGAAGGCCGCCACCGCCCAGCCGGCCGCCGCCACCGCCACCGCGCCCGACGACACGGAGCCGCGCAACTGCGGTGAGGGCGCCCTGGAGTCCCAGTGCATCGCGGCCGGCGTGCCGGTCTACGGCGACGTGCCCGGCTTCGACTACCCGTGCGTCGTCAAGCGCCTCGACCCCAAGCGGCAGGCCGTCCAGGCCAGCGCGAACCTGGTGGAGTGGGCCGTCGACCAGGGCGTGCACGGCGACCTGACCGTGCAGCGCCCGAAGGACTACAACGACACCGGCCTGGCCGCGTACACCCCGCAGGGGCTGTTCGCGCCGCCGGTGCTGTCCGGCGGCGGCCAGATCCCGGCGCAGCTCGTCCTCGGGCTGCTCGCCCAGGAGTCGAACTTCAAGCAGGCGTCCTGGCACGCCCTGTACGGCACCTCGGGCGACCCGACGCAGGCCGACTGGTTCGGCAACGGCGACAGCATCCACTACTACCCCGACAGCGGCAAGGCGGACTGCGGCTACGGCATCGCCCAGGTCACCACCGGCATGTCCGTGCTGAAGTCCCCGCAGTACGACACCCTGCACGCCGGGGCGATCGCCACCGACTACGCCGCGAACATCGCGGCCGGCCTGGACATCCTGGCCGAGAAGTGGAACCAGCTGCAGGACCTCCAGATGCACGTCAACAACAACAGCCCGAAGTACCTGGAGAACTGGTACATGGCGCTGTGGGGCTACAACTCCGGCGTCTACACCGACCCGAACAACAAGGAGGGCCTGGGCTACCTCAACAACCCGGCCAACCCGACGTACGCGCCGGACCGCAAGGCGTTCCTGCTCTACAACTACGACGACGCCTCGAAGCCGGCCGGCTGGCCCTACCAGGAGAAGGTGCTCGGCTGGTCCGAGGTGCCGCAGCTGACCTGGAACGGCAACCCGTCCTACGCCAAGCCCTCGTTCGGCGGGCTCGGCATCATGGAGAACCTCCCCACGAACTACTTCCTGTTCTGCGACCAGAACGTCAACGCCTGCACGCCGAACGCGGCCGACCCGTGCCCGACCTGGGACGACCAGTGCCGCTGGGACGCGAGCGTGTCCTGGATCGACGACCAGCAGGACGGCAACTCCACCCGGGAGAAGCTGGCCTACTCGCTCGGCTCCTCGGAACCGCCGCTCCAGCACGCGAACCCGACCGGGCCGTGCCTGGACGGACCGGTCGCGGACGACCCGTACACCCTCATCGTCGACGACCTCGACGCCCATGAGGACACCTACGGCTGCGGGGACTTCGAGGGGGCCGACGACGGGAAGTTCTCCCTCCAGCTCGGCGACAACTTCACCTACTACCGCGACGACCAGACGATGCGCGGCACGCCGTACATCGCGCAGATCGACCTGCACCAGATCGGCTCCGGGTACGACGGGCACTCCTTCTTCACCCACAGCTACCCGACGAACGACTGGTTCCACAAGGTCACCGCGAGCTGGGAGCCGAACCCGATCAAGGTGCCGCCGTTCGACCAGCCCGGCGGGCAGCGCTACGACGTGTGGATCCACCTGCCGGCCACCGCGGCCCAGGCCATCGTCCGGTACAACTTCATCCCGGGCCGCAACAACGACGGCTTCGTCACCCACAACTGCCGCATCAACCAGGCGACCCACAGCAACGGCCAGGACACCTGGCTGGAGATGGGCTCCTTCCCGTTCTGGAAGGGCGGCCGGATCACGGCGGACAACCTGCACGACGCCGGCACCGGGGACGCCGACGTCGCCTTCGACGCCGTCGCCTTCGAACCCGCCGTGGTGGGCGTCCAGGGCACCTGCAAATTTGGATACTGATGAACTCTGACACGCCTCTGGTGCGTGCCGGTGTGCTGGTGGCCGCGCTCGTCGCGGCCACCGGCCTCGCCGGTTGCGCGTCACACGACACGAAGCACCCGGACCCCGGGGCACCGCCCTCCGGGTCGGCCGCGCCCTCCGGGCCGGCGACGTCCGGCGGGTCGGGGCCCGGGACGGCGGCCGGGCGCTCGCCGGGCGATCCCGGCTCCGGGCCGCCCACGCAGCCGCTGTCGGCATGGCCCGACAAGCCCTTCACCGACCGCACGCCCTTCCGCTGGAACGGCAGACCGGCGGCGATCTCCGCCGGGTACGCGGCCGCGGACTTCCGCGCGGCCATGCAGCGCACCTGGCGGCTCTCCCACGGGGCCACCGAGAAGAAGCAGACCTTCGACGGCAGGTCCTACCTGGCCTTCACCGACCGGCTCACGAACGGCGGGGAGCTGCTCGCCGACGTCGTCGGCATCGAGGACGCGAAGGGCGACCTCCAGCAGCTGACCTGCGACGTCTACCAGGGCGCCGCCCGGCCCGCGGCGTTCCTCCAGGACTGCGCGTCGCTCGCCTACCCGAACGCGGACCCGGCCGGGGCGGCCGCGTGGGAGGAGGCCGACCGGCCGCGGCTCGACGCGATGGTCAAGGGGAGCACCGCGTGGGCGGAGAGCCCGCTGTTCACCGCGGGCGGCACGTCGATGTTCCTGCGCCACAGCCGTCCGGTGCTGACCTCCGGCGGCGGCCGGATGATCTACGAGCTCGTCGTCTTCGGCTCCGGCTCCGGCTCACCCGGTGGAGGGAAAGCCGCGGCTTCTCGTTGACACCGCTCATCCCGGGCATGCCCTGGAGCCGAAGAAGAGGGAGACCACTCGGCCGCGCCGGGCCCGGTTCCCCCCGGTCCCGGCGGCCGCCCCTGCTGCCTGGAGCTGCCCTTCATGAGCGTCGCGATCGTCCTGTTCACCGGGGACCTGCGCCTGCACGACCATCCGCCGCTGCGCGCCGCCCTGGCCGCCGCCGACGAGGTGGTGCCGCTGTTCGTGGCCGATCAGGCGATCGAGCAGGCCGGTTTCCTCGTCCCCAACCGGGCGGCCTTCCTCGCCGACTGCCTCGCCGACCTCGACGCGGGGCTGCGCAGGCGCGGCGGGCGGCTGGTGCTGCGCCACGGCGACGTGGTGGAGGAGGTCTGCCGGGTCGCCGCGCAGACCGACGCGCGGGAGGTGCACCTGGCGGCCGGGCCGAGCGGGTACGCGCACCGCCGCGAGCAGCGGCTCCGCGACGCGCTGGCGGCGGGGGGCGGCCCGCAGCGGCGGCTGGTCGTGCACGACGGGGTCGCCCACGTGGTGGCGCCCGGCGAGGTCACGCCCGGGTCCAAGGACCACTTCGCGGTGTTCACCCCGTACCTGCGGCAGTGGTCGGGCCAGGCGCTGCGGGCGGTCGGCGCCGCCCCCCGCGTGGTGCGCGTGCCGGACGGCGTGCAGGGCGAGCCGCTGCCGGAGCGGTCCCGGGTGGCCGGCGTCTCGCCGGGGCTGGCCCGCGGCGGCGAGGACGCGGCCCGGGCCCGGCTGTCGGCGTGGCTGCGCGACGGCCTGGACGCGTACGAGGAGCGCCACGACGACATGGCGGGCGACGCCACCTCCCGGCTCTCCCCGCACCTGCACTTCGGCACCCTGTCGCCGGTGGAGTGCGTACGGCGGGCCAGGGAGCGCGGCGGCGCGGGAGCGGAGGCGTTCGTCCGGCAGGTGGCGTGGCGGGACTTCCACCACCAGGTGCTCGCGGCCCGGCCGCAGTGCGCCACCGAGGACTACCGCAGCCGCGGCGACCGGTGGCGCGGCGCCGGGGACGGGGACGGCGCGGCGGACGACGTGGCCGCGTGGCGGGAGGGCCGCACCGGCTACCCGATCGTGGACGCGGCGATGCGCCAGCTCGCGCACGAGGGCTGGATGCACAACCGCGGCCGGCTGCTCGCCGCGAGCTTCCTCGCCAAGACCCTGTACGTCGACTGGCGCGTCGGCGCCCGGCACTTCCTGGACCTGCTGGTCGACGGCGACGTCGCCAACAACCAGCTCAACTGGCAGTGGGTGGCCGGCACCGGTACCGACACCCGGCCCAACCGGGTCCTCAACCCGCTGCTCCAGGCGCGCCGTTACGACCCCGACGGCGCCTACGTACGGCGCTGGGTGCCCGAGTTGCGGGACGTCGTGGGCCGGCCGGTGCACGAACCGTGGCGGCTGCCCGAGGAGCAGCGCGCGGCGCTGGACTACCCGGCGCCGATCGCCGAGCTGTCCGCGTCCCTCGACCGCTTCCGGCGGGCCCGCGGCCGCGGCTGACCGGGGCGGGGCCGACCGGGGTGGGCTCAGCCGGCCGGCGGGGGCGCCGCGCTGTCCCTGACCACCAGCCGGGTGGCGAGTTCGACGCGCGGCGGGTCGATGCTCTCGCCGTCGATGACGCGCAGCATGGTGCGGGCGGCCAGCGCGGCCATCTCCTGCACCGGCTGGTGCACGGTGGTCAGCGCGGGCCGCGCCCAGCGCGACTGCGGGGTGTCGTCGAAGCCGACCACGCTGACGTCCCCCGGCACCGCCAGCCCGCGGCTCTGCAGGGCCGTGCAGGCGCCCAGCGCCTGCCGGTCGCTGGCGGCGAACACCGCGGTCGGCGGCGGCGTCCCGGCGGTCCGCGCCTCGTCGAGCAGGGCGAGCATCTCGCGGTGTCCCGACTGGTCGTCGAAGGTGCCGTAGCGCAGCGAGCCGTCGCGGACGGCGAGCCCCGCGCGGTCCATGGCCGTGCGGTAGCCCGCGGCGCGCGCCCTGGCCGCGGTCACTCCCCCTGGTCCGGCCAGGTGGGCGATCGCGCGGTGGCCCAGCGCGATCAGGTGCTCGGTGGCGGCCACGGCGCCCGCCCAGTTGGTGGCGCCGACGACGGGCAGGCCCACGTCGGCGCCGCCCGAGGGGTCGAGCAGCACCACCGGCACGCCGAGCGAGGCCAGGTGCAGGTGCTGGCGCGCGGTCAGCTCGCACACCGCCAGCACCACGCCGTCGCACCGGCGCGCGGCGAGCGTGCCGAGCCAGGAGGCGGCGTGCGCCGCGCTGCCGTGCAGGGCGGCCAGCGCCATGGTGGTGCCCGCGGCCTGGAACACCTCGTCGGCGCCCGCCACGATCTGCGCGGACCACAGGCTGTCGATCTCGTTGAGCACGAGGTCCACCACCAGGCCGGGCCGCCGGTGCGGCGGCCGCCGGTGCGACCGGTGGCGGTCCAGCACGCGCGCCACCCGGTCGCGGGTGGCCGCGGACACGCCGGGGCGGCCGTTCATGACCTTGGAGACGGTGGCCGCGGACACCCCCGCCTCGGCGGCGAGCAGGCGGGTGGTCACGGGTCCTGTGGACTGCCCGGTCATCGGGTTCCTCCCTCCTCGCGCCGCGCCCGGTCCGGGCGCGGGCGGCGGCGCGCCCGCACCCGGGCGGGTTCAGTGACAGGTGCCGGCGAATCCCGCCGTGCCCAGCATCCCGCAGAACGTGGCGCGACCCTGCGGGTAGCGGCTCAGCAGGGAGTTGACGTACCAGCCGCTGGAGGGCGGCAGCGCGATCGGCGCGCCGGGCGAGGTCTGCCCGTCGAAGCCGTAGCGCCAGTCGATGTCGATGTACGTGACGGCGCGGATCACCTGGGACAGGTCGTACCCGGTGCCGGTGAAGTGGGTCTGCACGCCGTCGATCACGCCGTTGGGCAGCGGGCCGCGGTAGGTGACGAGGGTGTCGAGGCGCCGCATGAAGGCGTCGAAGTCGGCGGCGGACTGGGTGCCGTCGGCGGCGATCGCGTCGGACATCCGCTGGACGCCGGACTCGGCGACGAGCACCGGCTTGTGGTGGCTCTGCGCCCACCACATCATCCGCAGGATGTTCAGGTCGACGGGGTAGCCGTGCGGGACGGCGTTGACGTTGCCGTTCACGTAGTCGTCGTAGTAGCCGGAGCAGGTCCGGGCGGCGGTGTCCTCGGCGCCGTTCCAGTAGGTGGTGCCGTTCTCGCGGTAGGGCTGGCACAGGTCGTTGTCGAAGACGCTGACGCCGACCCAGTCGACCACGTCGTCGCCCGGGTACAGCGTGTCGAACTGGCCGCGCACCGGGTGGTAGACGAACTGGACGCGGGTCCCTGCGCCGCTCTGCGCGCGCAGCAGCTGGGCGACGTGCCGGAAGGCGTTCCGGTACGCGGTGCAGTCGGTGCCGCCGGTGCAGAAGAAGGGGGTGCTGACCTCGTAGTCGACGCGGACCAGGAAGGTGGCGGCCGGGTGCGCGGCGACGAAGGAGGACAGCGCGGCGAACTGCCGGTCGTAGGCGCCGGCCGCGATGGCGGCGGTGGCGCGCTGGGAGGCGGCCTCCTTGTCGGCGTTGTCGCCGTCCCAGCCGGGCGGGTTGTCCTTCCAGCTGACGCCGACCTCGATCTGCTTGCCGCGGTCGGCGAGGAAGGAGGCGTAGCTGTTCTCGCAGGTGGTGCCGCAGGCGCCGGAGAACGCGCCGTCGCGGACGCTGTAGTAGACCGAGCCGCCCTGCGGGTCGGCACCGGTGGCGGCGGTCAGGTCGTTCCAGGCGCCGGTGTTGCTCTGTCCGACGAGCAGGGCGCGGGGGGCGGTCGTGGCGGAGGCCGAAGCAGTGGCAGTGGTGACGGCGTGTGCGGCGGGCGTGGCGGTGAGGGCGGCCGCTGCCGCGAGCAGGATCGCGGTGAGGGCGGCGGCCGGCCGCCGCAGGGCGTGGGGCACGGGCACGGGTGGCTCCTTGGGCGGTGGGGGGATGGTCGGACGGGGGATCAGGTGGGCGGATCGGGGGCGGATCGGGGGGTGGAATCAGGGGTGGGCCGGCGGCCGGTGCTCGCGGTAGGTGGCGTGGTCGAAGTCCGCGTGCGCGCCGTCCGCGCCGATGTCCTGCACCCACAGCCCGAGGAAGGCGCCGGTGAAGGCCGGGCTGGCGGCCCGCCCGTCGGGAGCCTGCTTCTCGCCCGCGTACTCGTCGGACAGGATCGTCGCGTTGAGCGCGGGGCCCAGCGCGGTCCACGTGCCGTCCTCGAGCCGCCGGTCGAAGAACGCGCGCTCGCCGTCGAGGGTGACCCGCAGCCCGACCGGGCCGGCGCCGGTGAGCACGACGTCCGCGGCGGAGTGGGTGACGCGGTTCCCGTCGTCGCAGGTGAGCAGCGACAGCACGGTGCGGCCGTCGTCGTCACGGGTGACGTACGCGTAGTGCCAGTTGCGGGTGTCGTAGTAGGCGGTGACGCCGGCGAGTTGGCGTACGTCGGCGGGCCGGAAGTCCACCGACGCTTCCAGCGAGCAGTGCACGGAGCCGGCCCGGCGGGCGACCAGGCTCGGGGCGCGCAGGCCCCGCGGCGACTGGCCGCCGTGCAGGCGCAGGTGGGAGGGGCGGGCGGCCAGGTCGACCCAGTCGGGCGTGGCGGGGCGGCGCAGCGTGGCCCAGTGCGGGCCGAGCCGGGGGCCGTCGAAGTCGTCGCGCTCGGGTTCCGCGGGGAAGGGGTGCGCGGGCAGCCCCGGCGCGGCCACCTGCTCGGCGGGGACGCCGCCGGCCACCCGCGGCCACCCGTCGTCCGACCACTCCACCCGCTGGAGCGCCGTCTCCCGGCCCAGCACGCACCGGCGGTGCGGGCCCTGCGGCCGGCCGGTGAGGTGTGCGAGGTACCACTCGCCGGTCTGCGTCTCGACGAGGCTGCCGTGCCCGGCCTTCTGCAGCGCCAGGTCGGGGCGGTGCCGCGAGGTCAGCGTGGGCCCCGCCGGGTCGGGTGTGTACGGGCCGTCCAGGGTGCGGGAGCGGGCGACGGTGACCTGGTGGTCGTAGGCGGTGCCGCCCTCCGCGGTGAGCAGGTAGTACCAGCCGTCGCGGCGGTACAGGTGCGGGCCCTCGGTGACACCGGCCTCGGTGCCGTGGAAGAGCATGCGCACCTCGCCGGTGAGCCGGCCGGCGGCGCAGTCCCACCGCTGGGCCTGGATGCCGGCGAAGGGGTCGCGCCGCGGCCGCCAGTCGCCGGTGAGCGACAGCATCCAGCAGGCGCCGTCGTCGTCGTGGAAGAGGGACGGGTCGAAGCCGCGGGCGTGCACCGGGACCGGGTCGGACCAGGGGCCTTCGGGCGTGGGCGCGGTGGTGAGGTAGTTCTGCGCGTCCCACCAGCCGCCGTGGTGGTTGTCGACGCGGGTGAAGACCAGGTGGAACATGCCGTGCGCGTACGACAGGCAGGGCGCCCACACCCCGCCGGAGTCGGGCACGCCGGTCAGGTCGAGCAGCCGGGTCTCGGCGAGCGCGCCGGGCAGCGGCCGCCAGTGCACGAGGTCGCGGGAGTGGTGGACGCGCACGCCCGGATGCCATTCGAAGGTGGAGGTGGCCAGGTAGTAGTCGTCGCCGACGCGCAGGATCGACGGGTCGGGGTGGAACCCGGGCAGCACCGGGTTGCTGATGGCGGTGGCCTGCCGGCCGCGGGGGGCGGGCCGGGCGGCGGTGGCTCCGGTGGTCATGGATGCCTTTCTGGTGCGCGGGGGGTCATTTGCCGAAGCCGGCGGTCAGGCCGCTGAGCAGGTGGCGGCGGCCGAAGAGGTAGGCGGCGAGCAGCGGCAGCAGGGACAGCACGACGGCGGCCATGGTGGCGGGCACGTTGATGCCGCCCTGCTGGCCCTGGTAGTTCCACAGGCCGAGGGTGACGGTGCGCCGGGCGTCGCTCTGGGTGAGGACCAGCGGGAAGATGAAGCCGTTCCAGGAGCCGAGCGCCGTGTAGATGCCGACGGTGACCAGGCCGGGCCGGGTCAGCGGCAGCACCAGGGCGCGCAGCACGTGGGTGGCGTTCGCGCCGTCCATGGTCATCGCCTCGTACAGCTCGCCGGGGATGTCCCGCATGGTGGAGGTGAGCACGAGGATCGCCATCGGCAGCGAGAAGGCGGCGGTGGGCAGGACGATCGCGGTGAGCGTGTCGTAGAGGTGCAGCCGGGTGATGAGCAGGTAGACCGGCACGATGGTGGCCTGCGCGGGGATGGCCAGGCCCATCAGCATCACCGAGAAGCCGGCCGAGACGAACCTGCTCCGGCTGCGGACGATCGCGTACGCGGCGGGCAGGCCGAGCGCGAGCACCAGGGCGACCGTGGACAGCGTCACCAGGATGCTGTTGCCCAGGTAGCCGGCGAAGCCGGAGTCCAGCACCGTGCGGTAGTTGGAGAGCACGACGTGGTGCGGCGGGGACAGCGGCCCGGCGTCGAGGTAGTCGCTCTTGTCGCGCAGGCTGGAGGCCAGCACGTAGTACAGCGGGACCGCGACGACGACCAGCCAGACCGCGGCGCCGAGCGCGCCGAGCCGGTCGGGGCGGCGGTACCGGGGGCCGCGGCCGGGCCGGGGCCGGCGCGACGGGGACGGCCGGGGGGCGGTCCGCCCGGCGCGGGGGCCGGTACGCGAGGGGGTCCGGGGCGCGGCGGGCGGCCGGCCGGGGCCGAGGGTTCCAGTCGTCATGACAGTCCTTCGCGCTGGCTCGCCATCCGCCGGAAGCCGGTGACGCGGACGACCAGCAGGGACAAAGTGGTGCCGGCGAGCAGCAGGAGCACGGCCAGGACGCTGGCGTAGCCCATGTCGAAGCTGCTGAACCCGGTGAGGTACATGTGCAGGGGCAGGATGCGGGTGGAGGTGCCGGGGCCGCCGTCGGTCAGGATCAGAACGATGTCGAAGTACGTGAGCGATCCGACGAGGATCAGCACCGACGAGGTGACGACGGTGTTGCGCAGCTGCGGCAGGGTGACGGAGCGGAACTGCCGCCACCGGTCCGCGCCGTCGATGGTGGCGGCCTCGTAGAGCTGGACCGGGACCTGCCGGGCGGCGGCCTGGTAGAGCAGGGTGTGGAAGGGCACGAACTGCCAGGTGATGACGGCCGTCACGGTCCACAGCGCCCGGTGCGGGTCGCCGATGAGGTTCCCGTCCGGGACGCCCAGCCAGGGCCCGACGGTGTGGGCGAGGCCGAAGTTCGGGTCGAGCAGCGCGGCGAAGAGCAGCGCCACCGCCGCGCTGGACATCAGCAGCGGCACGAAGAACAGCGTGCTGAGCACCGCGCGGGAGCGCTGGTGGCCGGCGCACCACACGCCCAGCGGCAGGCAGATCAGCGTCTGCACGGCCCAGGTGACCGCGGTCAGCAGCGCCGACAGGCGCAGCGACTGGGCGAGTTGCGGGTCGTGCAGCAGCCGGGTCCAGTTGCGCGCCCCGGCCCAGTGCGGGCTGCCCAGGCCGTTCCAGGCGGTGAAGCTGAGCCCGACCACCAGCGCCATCGGCACGACGGCGAACAGCGCGAAGTACAGCAGGGCGGGGACGGCCCAGAGCGCGCCGGGCCGTCCGTCGCCCCGGCGCGGCGCGGCGATGCTCACGCGGCGTCCATCGCGGAGACGAACTGCCCAGGGCTGGACTGCTTGTTGAAGACCTTCTGCAGGTTGGTGAGCAGGGTCTGCGCGGTCGCCGGGTCCAGCGCCTGGTCCCAGGACTGGGTGAACGACGGCGCCTGCTGGACCAGTCCGTAGACGAAGGTGGTGTAGCCGGCGTTCGGGCCGGTCCTCAGCTGCTCCTCGATGCCGGCGATGGCCGGTACCTGGCCGATGGAGATGAGGTCCTTGACGTAGGACGGCGCGGCGACGGTCCTGGTGATGAAGTCGACCGCGGCGGCCCTCTCGCCGGACTTCGCGGTGACGGAGAAGAAGTTCGACGGGTTGCCGACGACGTCCTTCGGGTCGCCCTTGCCGTTCGGGACCGTGGGGAAGGCCGACCAGCCGAGCCTGCCCTGCTGGACGAAGTCGGGCGCGGTCGCCAGCTGGCCCGCGTACTCCCAGGACCCCATCAGCTCCATGCCCGCGCGGCCCTTGGCGAGCAGCGCGTCGGCGCCGCCCGAATCCTGCCCGACCGAGCCGTAGTTGGTGCCGAAGGCGCCTCGGTCGACGAGGGTGCGGATCATCGTCAGCGCGGTGGCCACCGCGGGGTCGTCCCACGCGCCGGGCCGGCCGGCCTGGATGTTCGCGAAGACCTGCGGGCCGCCGACCCGGTCGAGCAGGTACTCCATCCACATCAGCTCGGTCCACGCCTGCGAGCCGGCCAGCGCGATCGGCGTCACGCCCGCGGCCTTCATCGCGTCGACGTCGTCCAGCAGGTCCTGCCAGCTCGCCGGCGGCGCGGCGATGCCGGCCCGTGCGAGGACGTCCTTGTTGGAGAAGAGCGCGACGGGCTGGACGCCCTCCATGGGCACGCCGTAGACCTTGCCGCCGACGGTCCCGCCGGCCAGCACACTGGGCAGGAACCTCGCCCTGAAGGCGGCGTCCAGGTCGGCGCTGAGATCGGCGACGTCGCCGGAGGAGACGTACGTCGACAGGTTGCCGCCGCCCCAGTTGAGGAAGACGTCGGGTGCGTTGGGCGAGCCGAGGGCGGTCTGCAGCTTCTGCTTGTACGGGTCGTTGACGAAGGTCTGCATCGAGACCCTGGGGCCCTTGGCGGCGGCGTTGTAGGCGCTGATGGAGTCCTTCTGCACCGGGTTGAGGGCGGTGTCCTGCAGGGACCACACGGTCACCCGGCCGCCGCCGCTGCCGCTGCCGCCGGGGCCACCGCTGCCGCAGGCGGTCGCGGTGGCCGCCAGCACCAGCGCGGCCGAGACGGCGGTGACGGCGCTGCGGGTCGTTCCGCGGGCTGCTCTGCGAGTCGCTCTGCGCGACCCACCGGGGGTCACGGCGGCGGTCAGTGCACGCTTCATCGGTGAAACACGCTCCTCCGGGAGCCGGGAAGATTGCGGCTCCGCTGATCCGAAAGTTACGATAGTTTCCGCTGGAGGAACGTAGGGTTTTCGGAGGACGGCGTCAACGCGACGGCACATAACAGTGCGGTCACGGCCGTCGCCCTCGGTTCAGGACCGGGTCGCACGCCCGGTCCGGCGCCGGACCCCGCACCGGCGCGGAAGGTTGAGCGCGGCTTCCCCTACGCTGGCCGCGACCCCCATCGACAGCAGTGAGGTGACCGTGGTCGACACCGGCCGCACGAAGGGGCCCGAGCAGGCCGACCCGCAGGCCCGGGTGACGATCGCCGACATCGCCGGCGAGGCGGGGGTGTCGGTGGCGACGGTCTCCAAGGTCCTCAACGGCCACGCCCACGTGGCCGAGGCCACCCGCGGGAAGGTGGAGGCGCTGCTGGAGAGCCACAACTACCTGCGGCGGCGCAGCCGGCCCACCCGCACGGTGGGCCTGATCGACCTGGTCATCAACGAGCTGGACAGCCCCTGGTCGGTGGAGGTCGTGCGGGGCGTGGAGGAGACCACCGCCCAGCACGACAGCGGCCTGGTGGTCACCGCCGTGCACGGCCGCTCCGCCGACACGCTGCGCTGGCTGAACAACCTGGCCAAGCGCGGCAGCGACGGCGTCATCCTGGCCGTGACCGCGCTGGCGCCCGGCCAGCGGCGCACGGTGCAGGAGCTGGGCGTGCCGCTGGTCGTCGTCGACCCGGTCGGCAACCCCGACGCCTCCATCCCGTCCGTCGGCGCCACCAACTGGCACGGCGGCCTCGCCGCCACCCAGCACCTGCTGGGCCTGGGCCACCGCAGGATCGGCATCATCACCGGGCCCGACGACGTGCTCAGCGCACGCGCCCGCCTCGACGGCTACCGCGCCGCGCTGGAGAGCGCCGGGCTCGGCGTCGACCCGGCGCTGGAGGCGCGCGGCGACTTCCACCACGAGACCGGCTTCACCGGCGCGCGGGAGCTGCTGGCGCTGCCCGACCGGCCCACCGCGATCTTCGCCAGCAGCGACCTGCAGGCGCTCGGCGCGTACGACGCCGTCCGCCGGGCCGGACTTCAGGTCGGACGGGACGTCAGCATCGTCGGCTTCGACGACCTGCCCGCCGCGTCCTGGGCCTCGCCGCCGCTGACGACCGTCCGCCAGCCGCTGAGCGACATGGCCGCGATGGCGGCGCGCATCGTCCTCCAGGGCGTCGAGGCGGTGCTGCCCGGCGGGATGCGGCGGATGGAACTGGCCACCGAGCTGGTCGAACGCGAGAGCACCGCGCCGCCGCGCTGAGCCGATCGAACGCGCCGAGCCGAACGCGCGCGCCGGCAGAACGGGCGCGCCGAGCAGCGCGGATGCGCACGCGCAAGGGCCCCGCACCGTGCGGGGCCCTTTTCGCGTGCCGCGCCATGATCCTGTCCGATCCATTGACGCGGACCGCGCGGACTCCTACGGTTCCGGCTCGGAAACATTGAGAGAGTTTCTGACTTCAGGCTGCTTCTTTTCGGTCGGTACTGAGCCTGCCGTCCCCCCACCCCTCAAGACCATCCCCTGGCACTACCAGTGAAGGAGTCCCTCGTGAGACTTCGCACCGCCCTCGCGGCCACGTCCGCCGCGGTGGCCGCCACCCTCGCCCTGCTCGCCGCGGGGCCGACGGGACCGGCCGCCCACGCGGCCGGGCTGACCGCCCGCAACCTGCCCGCCGACGGGAAGATCCTGCCCGTCATGGGGCAGGACTCCGACACCCTGTCCGACTACCGGACCCAGGTGCTGGACAACGGCGCGCTCAACGCCCCCGCCCCCGGCGGCGTCACGCTCTACACCAACCTCGTCGAAGGCGGCAGCCCCGCGCCGCTCGCCGGCATGTTCTCACCCGCCGACTGGGGCAGCGGCACCGTCGACTTCGCCAAGACGCTGTCCCAGTACCCGAACTCCGCGCTCGCCGTCGGCCTGTATCTGTCGGACGCCACCTCGGGCTGTACCAACCAGCCGCTGCGCGCGATCATCGCCCGCCCCGACGCGGACATCACCCCGGCCCTCACCCAGCAGTACCGCACGGACGTCGACCGGATGATCAACCAGTTCAAGACCTGGAACCGCCAGGTCTTCCTGCGCATCGGCTACGAGTTCGACGGCCCCTGGAACTGCTACAACGCCGACTTCTACAAGCAGGCGTTCCAGTACGTCAAGGGCCGCATCGACGCGCTCGGCGCCACCAGGGTCGCCACCGTCTGGCAGTCCGCCGCCTGGCCGCTGAACTCCTCGCCCGACCACCCCGAGTACGGCTACACGGTGACCGACCCGCACCACCTCGACCCGTGGTACCCGGGCGACGCCTTCGTGGACTACGTGGGCCTGTCCGACTTCTACAACGCCGGCTCGCTCGCCACCCAGTGGGGCTGCAGCAGCTACGACGTCAACCCGGTCACGCTGCAGAACCGGGTGCTGGACTTCGCCCGCGCGCACTCCAAGCCCGTGATGATCGCCGAGGCGTCGCCACAGGGCTACAGCACCTCCGCGCTGACCAAGAGCTGCATCATGAAGAAGAACCCGCAGGCGACGAGCGCGGCCGCGCTGCTCGGCGAGTGGTACAGCGGCTACTGGAACTGGATCGAGAGCAACAGCGACGTCATCCGCGTCGCGTCCTACATCAACACGAACTGGGACGCCCAGACCGGGTGGCAGTGCGCGGTCGGCGCGTCCGCCGGCGGGGCCGGCTGCTCCAACGGCTACTGGGGCGACGCGAGGGTGCAGGCCGACACGGCGGTCCGCGACGCCTTCCTGGCCGAGCTGCGCAAGTGCGTGTTCGTCGGAGGCGCGAGCGGCGCCTGCGCCGGGACCGGCACCGGTGGGACCACCGGCGGCGCCACCACGCCGCCGACCACCCCGCCCACCACGCCGCCGACCACTCCCCCGACCACCCCGCCCTCCGGCGCGTACACCCAGGGCGTGGCGGCCGGCAGCGGCGGGCACGACACCATCTGGTTCAGGCCGGCCTCCGGAAGCGAGTCCTTCGTCGCCGTCCACTACGCGCTCGACGGCGGCGGCCAGCTCAACTACATGGCCGCGTACAACGGTTCCACCGGCCGCTGGGAGCAGCCCGTCACGGTGCCGGCCGGGCACACCCTGACGTACTACTTCGACTACCAGCCCACCACGCAGACCTACCAGAACACCACGCCGCACTACTCCTTCACCGGCTGACGCCCAGGGCGGCCCGGGGCCTTCCCGGGCCGCCCGCGCGGTGCCCGCGCACCCCGCACGCGGCCGGTGTTTCGCGCTTTTTCGCGCCCTCGACCTGCGACGACACGGCCCACGAGCGCTTCGGCCGGCAGGTCCGCTTCATCTCTTCAAGACCTCGCACCGTATTGACGCGTCCGTGCCAGGCATGGATTCATACCGGCGACCGCACGTTCCGTTCCGTTCCGTTCGTCTCCCCCCTCGCAGCCGCCGCGCACGCCCGCCCGCGCGCCGCGCCGGCCGCGGCCGACGGAAGAGGAGTACCGGTGAGCTTGTTCTCCCGGCGCGCGCCGGTGGGCGCGCGCCCGGCGCCGGCCGTCCGCACCACCACCGCCGCGGCCGTCGCGGCCGTCCTGCTGCTGCCCGCCGTGCCGGGCGCCGCCGCCGCGGCCCGTCCCGCGGCCGCCGCCGCACCGGAGCCGGCCACCGAGGTGATCACCGTCGACACCGGTCAGCAGAGCGGCCCGCTGAGGAAGCCCGGCCTCGGCTCGCTCTTCGGCGTGGCCTCCCAGCCGGACACGCCCGCGGCGCTGGCCGACCAGAGCCAGAACCTGCTCGCCCAGCATGCGAGCGCCGACGGCGACACGTCCTACCCGACGTCCGCGGAGACCGTCTCCGGCAAGCTGGCCGGCACCGGCGTGCGGATGATCGTCCGGTACAACGACCTGATGGGCGGCTGGCCGTACGTCTGGAAGGGCCTGGCCGACTGGTACGGCAAGGTGGACAGCGCGACCCGCTCGGTCGGGAGGTACCGCGCCGAGGTCTACGCGGTGGCGCCGCTCAACGAGCCGGACAACAAGCTGGGCACGTCGGCGTCCGGCCCGTTCATGACCGATCCGCAGGTGCCGGGCGGCAGCTACGACGAGCGGGTGAACTGGCTCTGGACGCAGACCGTCCGGCGCATCCGGGCGATCGATCCGACCCTGCCGGTGATGGGGCCGAACTACGAGCACTACAACCCGTGGGAGTCCGCCGACCGCCAGCCGCGGATGCGGGCGTTCCTGGTCAACGCGATCAGCACCGGCACCGTCCCCGACGTGATCGGCTGGCACAGCCTCGGCCCCAGCCCGGGTGACGTGCCCGAGAGCCTGACGCACTACTACCGCCCGCTGGAGCAGGAGCTCCGGCTGCCCGGCGCCCCCAAGCCGGTGGCCATCGAGGAGTACGGGCCCGGCAGCGGCGACTTCGAAGGCGTGCCGGGCACCATGGCCAAGCACTGGGCGGAGTTCGCCCGGTACGGCGTCGACGCCGCGTCGATGGGCACGTACACGAACGTCGGCCTGCTCGGGAACACGCTGCGCCGCACCGCGAGCGGGCAGTTGCAGCCCGACGCGGGCTGGTGGTTCGAGAACTGGTACCACCAGATGCAGGGCTCCCCCCTGGCCGTCAGCCGCTGGGACACCCGGCACTACCAGGCCGCCGACGGCGTCGCCTCCTTCGACCCCGCCGCCCGCAGCGCCACCCTGCTCCTCGGCGGCGAGACCACCGACCTGGACGTGCGGATGCCGGCACTGGCCGCCCGCGGCCTCGGGCCGCAGGTGCGCGTCCGGGTGGACGACGCGCACTGGACCACCGACCCGGACGCCGCGGACCGCACCGTGGAGCGCGGCGGCGACCCGCAGAGCGGCGGCTACGTCCTGCTCGACACGACCATGACGCTCGACGCCGCCGGCGGCCTGACCGTGCCGCTGCGCGGCCTGACCCAGTACGACGGCTACCGCGTGACCGTCTCACCGGTGGCGGCCGCCTCCGCGCAGCCCACCAAGTACGAAGCCGAGCAGGCCCGCAGGACCGACGCGGTGCTCCACGACGGCTCGGACACCGCGCTGGCCTCGGGCACCGGCTATGTCGGCGGCATCGACCACCCGGACTCCTCGGTGGCCTTCTCCGTCGACGTCCCCGCCACCGGCCTCTACACGGTGGCGGTGCGCTACGCCAACGGCGGCAGCACCGACGCCACGCACCAGCTGACCGTCGACGGCCGCCCGCAGGGCACGCTCAGCTATCCGCCGAGCGGCGGCTGGCTCGACCAGGACCCGCACACCGTCTGGACCCGGCTGCTGCTGAACGCCGGCGCCAACACGGTGGCCTTCGGCGACGGCGCGAACCACGCCGAGCTGGACTTCATCGACGTCCGCCCCGACACGCACCGCTACGAGGCCGAGTACGCCGCGGTGACGGACGCGCGGATCAGCGCCTTCCAGGGGAACGGCTTCCCCGACTACGTCGGCGGCATCGACCAGCAGGACAGCGCCGTGGACTTCGCCGTCCGCGCTCCGGCCGCGGGCGTGTACCGCTTCACGGTCGGCTACGCGGACGGGGCCGCCGCCCCGGCCACCCATCAGGTGGTGGTCAACGGCAGCGCCCAGGCCACCCTGGCGTACCAGCCCACCGGCTCCTGGCTCGGCGGCGCGGCGCAGGACCGCGTGGAGTCGCGCAGCTCGGTCCAGGTGGCCTTGAACCAGGGCGTCAACCACATCCGCCTGCAGAAGGGCGACGGGCACGCCGAACTCGACTGGGGGCTGCTCGGCCCCGCCTGAGAGGTCCCCCGATCCGCAGGTCCCTGCCGGCGACACCGGCCGGGGCCGCTGTCCCCCCACCGCCTCCGACAAGGAGCCGCACCCATGTTCCCGTCCGCAGCACCACCCGTCCGCCGCGTCCTCGCCGCGCTGACCGTGCTCCTGCTCGGAGCCGCGCTCGCGCTCCTGCGGCCCGGCTCCGCGCACGCCGACACGCAGATCTGCGACCAGTTCGGCAGCACGACCATCGCCGGCGGCCACTACGTCGTGCAGAACAACGAGTGGGGCGACACCTCCCCGCAGTGCATCACCGTCACCGGCGGCGGCTTCAACGTCACCACGGCCAGTCACAACGTCCCGACCAACGGCGCGCCGGCCGCCTACCCGTCGATCTACGCCGGCTGCCACTACGGCAACTGCAGCAGCGGCAGCGGCCTGCCGTTGCAGGTCAGCGCCTTCGGCAACCCCGAGACCACGGTCGCCTACCACACGGCCGGCGGCGCCTGGGACGCCGCGTACGACATCTGGTTCGACTCCAGCCCCAGCCCGGCCGGCCAGAACAACGGCGCGGAGCTGATGATCTGGGGCAGCCACGCCGGCGCCCCGCAGCCGGCCGGCGGCAAGGTGGGCACCGCGAACCTGGCCGGCGCGACGTGGGACGTGTGGGAGGGCCGGCTGTCCGGCGGGGGCATCTCCTGGAACGTGATCTCCTACGTGCGCCAGCAGACCACCGGCTCGCTGGACATCCACATCAAGGACTTCACCGACGACATCACCGGCCGCGGCTACATGAGCAGCGCCTGGTACATGACCAGCGTCCAGTTCGGCTTCGAGCCGTGGACCGGCGGCGCCGGCCTCGGCGTCGACAGCTTCGGCTTCACCACGAGCGGCTCCGGCGGGACCGGCGGGAGCACCGGCGGCGGGGGCGGCGGCACCCTGGTCGGCCAGGGCAGCAACCGCTGCCTCGACGTCAACGCCGCGGGCACCGCCGACGGGACCGTCGTCCAGCTCTGGGACTGCAACGGCACCGTGGCGCAGAAGTGGCAGCGGGTCGGCAGCACCTTCGTCAACCCGAACTCGGGCAAGTGCCTGGACGTCTCCGGCGGCCGGACCGCGAACGGGACGGTGGTCCAGCTGTGGACCTGCCTGAACAACGCGGCGCAGCAGTGGACGGTCAACGGCAACGGCACGATCGTGAACCCGAACTCCGGCAAGTGCCTGGACGCGGCGGGCCAGGGCACGGCGAACGGCACGCGCATCCAGATCTGGGACTGCTACGGCAGCGGCACCCAGCCGAACCAGGTCTGGTCGTCGCGCTGACGGTGCCGTGCGGGCCAGGACAGGGCGGGGCGCCCTCCGGAGATCCGGAGGGCGCCCCGCCCCTCGGTGGTGGGCCCTTGCTGGTGGGCTCAGGGGACGGCCGGGTCAGCGCCCGTACTGGCGGTGGCCCTCGGCGCGGTGGTCGTAGCCGCGGTGGTCGTAACCGCGGTGGCCGTAGCCGCGGTGGTGGCTGCTCCACCGGTGGTCGTAGCCGCGGTGGTGACCCCACCGGTCGCCGTCGTGGTGGCGGTTGTGGTGGTGCGCGGCGTAGCTGCCGGCAGCGGCCGGGGCGGCCGCGGCGGCGACTCCTGCGCCGCCCAGCACCACGACGACTGCCGCGCCGAGCGCGGCGGCAATGCGGGAAACACGCATAGCGATCTCCTGTCGGAGCAGGCGCGGTGCGCCTGCACGGATCGAACTCGGCAACCGTCCCGCCCGGCGGCGGCCCGGATCGCGAGGCGCGCCCGCAATGCCACTCATGGTGATGAGATGTCCGCATTCAGGGAACCGCGGCGCTGGGCGATCCGTGGACCGGACATCCGTTCGCCCGGCGTGGCGCGCGGGAGGAGAATGGACGAGGGGCGATCGGGGGCCCGTACGCCGGCAGCGCGAGGAGTGAGCCGGATGGCCACCTTCATGGACGTCCGCCACCACATGGACGCCATCACCGCGGAGCAGCCGAGGTCGGCGCACGCGGCCGACCTGGCGAACGAGGGCCGGGAGGGCGTGCGCGTCGAGCGCGCCTGGGCCGGCCCGGACTCCGGTGACGTCTTCTGCCTGTCGCAGGCTCCGTCCGCCGACGCCGTGCAGCGCGTCCACGAGCGCGCCGGGCACGCGGCGGACGAGATCCACCCGGTGCCGTACAGCGCCTGACGGCGCCCGCCGTCACTGCTCGCGCATCCCCCACGGCGAGCCGTACTCCGTCAGCAGGTCGAGGAACGGGCGGGCCGGCATCGCCTCGGGGCCGAGCACTCCGCTGCCCCGCCAGGCGCCGGACGCGAGGAGTTCGAGCGCCACCACGGGGTTGATCGCGGTCTGCCAGACGACGGCCTGCGAACCGTACTCCCGCATCGACCACTGGTTGTCGACCACGTGGTAGAGGTACACCTCCCGGGGCCTGCCGTCCTTGGTGCCCTTCACCCAGGTGCCGGCGCACGTCTTGCCGTGCATCCGCTCGCCGAGGCCGGCCGGGTCGGGCAGGCACGCGGCGACCACGTCCCGCGGGGACACCGCGGCGCGCTGCCCGCCACTGCCGACCGCGACCGGCTCGGTACGGTCCAGGCCCAGCTTGTGGAGCGTCTGCAGGACGCCGATGAACTCGTCGCCGAGGCCGTACTTGAAGGTGACCCGGCGGGCCTTCAGCCAGCGCGGCACCAGCAGCACCTCCTCGTGCTCGACGTTGACGCACTCCACCGGGCCGATGCCCTCGGGGAAGTCGAAGACCTCCGGTTCGCTGAAGGGAGCGGTGGTGAACCAGCCGCGCTCCCGCTCGTAGACGACCGGCGGGTTCAGGCACTCCTCGATGGTCGTCCAGATGCTGAAGGACGGGGCGAAGTCGTAGCCGTCCACGACCAGGTTCGCGCCGTCGCGGATGCCGATCTCGTCGATCTCGTCGAAGAGTTCGTCGGCGGCGTAGCGGGCGAAGACGTCGGAGAGGCCGGGCTCCACCCCCATGCCGACGAGCGCGAGCCGGCCCGCCGCCTCCCACGCCGCGGACTGCTCGAACTGGGCGTCCCCCAGCTTCACCCCGCACTCCTCGTACGGCCGCGACGGGTGCGGGTAGGACAGCGACATCGCCATGTCCAGGTAGTGGGCGCCATGTGCGAGCGCCGCCTCGAAGAGCGGCAGGACGAAGCGGGGGTCGGTGGCGTTGAGCAGGACGTCGCAGCGGTGCTCGGCGAGGGCCGCCCGCACGCCGGCCGCGTCCGAGGCGTCGAGCCGGATCGCGCTGAACCGGTCCCCCCGCGCGCCGAGGGCCGCGACGGCCGACTCCGCCCGTGCGAGGTCGTAGTCGGCGACGACCATGTGCGCGAGGAACGGACGGCGGGCCGCGATCCGGGTGATCGCCGTGCCCACCCCGCCCGCTCCGATCATGAGGACTCGCATGGTGTGGTCTCCCCTTCGTCCCGCTGTACGGATGTGTCCCGCCGCACGGTGGCAGCCGCGACGATATCAGTGGCCGCGAAGGATGAACAGAACGAATTCAGCGAGAGCGCGAGCGATCGGCGAGTGATTCCGTATGCGCGGAGCCTTGGAGGCGACGGGCGCACACCCCTGTCGCGAGCCCGCCATCGCCCGCCGTGGGCGCGGCGGACCGCGAGGCGTCGGCCTGAAGCCGGCGCCGGCGCCACGGCTGAGGCGGCTAGGGCTGCGGCTGCGGCGAGGGGGGTTCGGGCAGCATCGGGCGCATGAAGGTGCGCTCGTAGCGCAGGACGCAGCCGCTCTCGTCCCTGATCCGGTCCGCCGCGACGAAGTCGGGGTCCCGCCCGAAGCGCGTCCGGTACTCCTCGTACGCGGCGAGACTGGGGAAGCTGAACAGGGCGAACGCCTTGTCGCTCGCGCCCTCCGCCGGGAGGAAGTACCCGTGGTGGGTGCCCCCGTGCCGGTCGACCAGCTCCATCCAGCGGCGCCCGAAGCGCTCGAACGCCTCGATCTCCGCCGGGTCGATCACGTACTCGACGACGCAGGTAATCACCCCCCGAGGCTAGCGCGGGGGCGGGTGCGGGGGCGGGCGCGGTGACGGCGCAGGCGGCGGCTCGGCGACGCCGGTGCGTACCGCGTCACGCACGACGGGAGCGTCACCGTGCACGGCGACCTCGTCGTGCTCGCCCTCCGGCTGACCCGTGCCCGGGGTCCGGGGGCGGGCGAGGTGGCCTGGGCGGCCCGCGCCTTCCTGCTGCTCGACGAGGAGGGCCGGATCGTGCAGGACTACCACCTGACGGTGCGGCCGCTGGCCGCGGCGTAGCGCGCGGCGGCGCGCGGCCGGGGCGCGATCAGGGCGGGCGGGGCGGCCGGGGGCGGGGGCCGGACCGCTCAACTCGCCGCGGTCGTCGGATCGGGCGGCGGGTACGACCGCAGCGCCGGCGCCGGACCCATGATCGCGGCGGCCGGCAGCAGGACGTCCGGTTCCGTGCCCGGGTCCGCGGTGACGACGACGTGCGCCGCCGCGCTGTCGAAGCCGGCCGGCCAGGTGGTGAGGT
Organism: Actinacidiphila polyblastidii; assembly: GCF_036353415.1. Classification (NCBI taxonomy): domain Bacteria; kingdom Bacillati; phylum Actinomycetota; class Actinomycetes; order Kitasatosporales; family Streptomycetaceae; genus Actinacidiphila; species Actinacidiphila polyblastidii. Next base: position 193,421 of record NZ_JAZEWV010000010.1, on the reverse strand, counting down.
CGCTGGCCAGCGCGCCTTCCAGTCTCGCCTGCCGCAGGTCGGTGTCGCCGAGGTCGCAGCCGCGGAGGTCGGCCATCCGCAGGTCCGCGCGGGCGAACACGGCTCCCGCGGCGCCGGCTTTGCGGAGATTCGCCTCCCGCAGGTCCGCGCCGGAGAGGTCCGCTCCGCGCAGGTCGGCCTTGAGCAGGCGCGCGCCGCGCAGATCGGCTTCGATCAGGCGCGCCTGGCGGAGGACCGCGAGCCCCAGTTCGGCGTGCCGCAGCGTGGCCCTGATCAGCGAGGACCCGCGCAGGTTGCCCTTGTACAGGCTCGCCGCCTCCAGGCATGCGCCGTCGAGGTTGACGCCGTTCAGCCACAGTCCGTCGCAGTCGGCCCGGCGCAGGTCGGTGCAGCTGACGTTGACCCAGCCGTCGGGACGTTCCTGGCCGAGGACGCCGAGGCAGGTGAGCGCCGTCTGGGCGTCGGCGGAGCGGGTCTCCAGCGGGCGCACCGAGTTGATGGGCGCGTCCGCCGCGGGGGCTCCCGGCTCCTGAGGCGGCCAGGGCAGATGCGTCCGGAGATAGGCGGCCATGATCGAGACCACCGCCTCGTGGTCGCGGACGGAGTGGTCGGCGACCCGCCACAGCGCGTGGATGCCGCCGATCCGTACGTCCGGTCGCTCACCGCCCAGTTGCTCCACGGCCCGGCTGAACCGGTCGGTGACCTGGCCTTCCCTGGTGGCGTCCAGCCCCTCCTGACTGACCCGCAGCTGCCGCCAGGTGGCATAGGCGCCGAAGAGGACGACGGCGCCGCCGATCACCTGGAGCAGGGCGGTGCGCACGTTGTTCACGGCATCCAGCCGGTCCGCGGGGGTGAGCCGGCCACCGGCGAGGTCGTGGTCCACGATCAGCCCTGGAAGCACCAGGAGCGCGGCCGCCAGCACGGCGATCCCGGTCACCGCGACCGAGACCACGGCGACGGCCCGGCCCAGCCGCCACCGCTGCCGCTGCCGCCGCGGCCGACGGCCACGATCGGTTTCCCCCATAGCCACAGGATCCTAGGGGCAGTACGGGACGGTGTGAGCCTGCGCGGCCGGGGCGCCGGCGCGGGGGGCGGCCTCAGGTCGGGGCGCTCGTGCGCGCTCGTCCGCGCTCGTCCGCGCTCGTCAAATATCCGCAAAGCCCAACGGTGTTCGGGCTGGATTAGCTGGATTTGGCCGCGACCGGCCGCCGGACCGGAATGGTCATCTCCAGCCGCCGATGCCTAGCCTGTCTCCCGCACGTCCTGTGAACACTCTGTGGGGGGAACCGCATGAAACACCGTCCGAATCGCCATGCCCTGGCGCTGACCACGGCCGCCGGCGCCGCGATGGTCCTCGCTCTCACGGGGGTCGCCGCCGTCCCGGCTCAGGCAGACGACCAGCCGGTCATCACCCTCCAGCAGACCGCGCCGGTCGCGGTCTCCCCGGCCACCCTGGCCGGGGTCTCGAAGACCGCGCTGCCCTACCTCTCCTTCACCACCACGGCGAAGAGCCTCAACACCAGCGCCACGCTGACGATCGACGTGACGCAGCTCTCCGCGATCGCGGACGTGACGTTCTCGGGCAACTGCACGGTGGTCCAGCATGTCGCCAGTTGCGGGGAGTCGTTCTACTACGACGATCTGACCGGGGTCGGCACGATCAGCGCCGAGACCCAGATCACCGTGAAGGCGAAGGCCGGCGCGCCGGCCGGATCGTCCGCGGGCTACACGATCACCGGCAGCGCGGACAACGCGGCGATCGTCGGCGGCCAGGGCACGGTGGAGATCGGCGGCCCGGCCTACGACCTGACCCAGCCGACGAACCTGACCGGCCTGGCGGTCGGATCGGCCGTCAACGAGCCGGTGCGCTTCACCAACATCGGCGACCGCGCCGCGGACGGCACGCAGGTGCTGCTGTGGGCGTCGCCCGGGATCGGGTTCGCCCAGCGCTACGCCAACTGCGAGTACAGCACCGACGGCGGCCCCATGGTGGAGGAGATGGCGCTGTGCACCATCCCCGGACAGGTGCTGCCGGGTGAGCGGGCCGCGCTCGCGCCGGCGGTCCGCCTGAACGTCGAGTCGACCGCGTACTCCACCTACCTGGACTCGATGATCGCGCCGGCCGGCGACCCGGGCATCGAGCAGTCGGCCTCTGGGCACCAGTGGACGCAGGGCGCCGGCGGCCAGCTGACGCTGAAGGTCCTCACGCCCGGAACCGCCAACGGGGCGCCGTCCGGCGTCGTGTCACTGCCCGAGCGCGGCACGCACGGCAACTACCGCATCACCAGCCTGCAGGCCGCGAACACCGCGGACTTCTCGGTGACCGGCGCGAGCGCCACCGCGGCCCAGGGCGACACCGTGACGCTGGACTTCACCATGACCAACAACGGTCCCGCGACCGTCTTCTACCGCAGCGGCGACATCGTCGGGCCCGTCGACGTCCAGCTGCCGCCGGGCACGTCGCCCGTCGGCTCCTCCGCCAACTGCCGTCAGCAGGGCGGTGGGTACTACTGCTCGAACCAGAGCATCGTCTCGACGGCCGGCTCCGTCACGCACTTCTCCCTCACCGTGCGCGTCGACCAGGTGATCCCGGGCGCCCAGGGCTCCGTCGCCATGGACTGGAGCCCGGCCGGCCAGCCGGCGTTCGACACGAACCCGTCGGACGACACGGCCACCCTCACCGTCAACTGACCCTGCCCCCACCCCAGCCCCCCCGGAGGGCCGGTTCCCACCAGGGGAACCGGCCCTCCGGCCGTACCCGCGGAGGCGTCGGTCCGCGGTCGACCGCGTGGTCATACCGGCGGGCGCGCGGGCGGCGGGGCGTCGCGCCGTCCGGCTAGACCCGGGTCTGGTAGACCCTGATCTCCGTCGGCCGGAGCGCCCTGATCACCGTCCATGCCGGTTGCTCGGTCAGCCCCCGGGCCCAGAGGCCGACATCGCCGTCCGCGTCGTGGAAGAACCACGAGGTGAAGCTCCCCAGGCCCGCCGAGGCGGAGGAGGGTCCGTGGCGAAGCTCGCAGTGGAGCTGCACGTAGTGGTCGTGATCGCCGTCGCTGTCGACGACGTCGAACTGCCGGGTGAGGTCCAGCGTGAACGTCGGGGGCCCGCCGCATGCGTAGGTGCCGTACTGGAAGAGGATGCCGTCCACGTCAGGGCTGTCGGGAAGGTCGAACCGCCGCCGGCCGAAACGGACGAACGCGGGCCAGCAGTCTTCAGCCGTCATGCCGGCCAGGGCCTCGCGTCCGGCCAGCAGGTCGCTCTCGAGCAGCGCCCTGGCCTGATCCACCGACGGTCTCCGCATCCCGCGTCCCCTCCTTCTCCCGCGCAGCGACGATCAGCGTACGCAACCCCGCGGGCTCACGGGCGCGGTGGCGGTGCCGGTCCGAGGTCCGGCGCTCAGCGCCACAGGTGCGCGGGCGGTGCGTCCGCTGCCGTCCAGGTGCGCTCCGGTGATCTGCGCGACGTGCCCGATGCGCGCGCATCCTGCGCAGCGCCGCACCGGTGCGGAGGCCGAGGTGGAGCAGCTCCCGGCTCAGCTCCTCCCGGACGGCGTCCACCACGACCTCGTCGCCGGCGGGCAAAAGGGCGGTGCGTGCCCGGCCGATGATCCGGTCGATGTCCTTGCTCCGCCGCTTTCCCGCCCGCGTGACGCAGCGCGAAAACCAGCCGTATGTACACCTCTTCGCCGGGCGTCACGAGGCCCGCCACCACGGCGGACGCCACCTCGCCGGCCGGCGCGTCCAGTTCGCCCCGCACTCCCCACCGCCCCTCGGACCGTGACGACGACCACAGCGACGGAAAACCCTTCCGCACGGCCTTCGCCCGCGTCCGTGACGAATCCGTGGCGTTGCCCGGTTTTGTACCAACCTTGCCCCGGCGTGTTTCGGACGCCGCCGGCCCTTGCGTGGAACTCCTCCTGAAACACAACCAGGTACTCTTGCAACGTAAGTATCACTTCGGCGGAGTGCGGGAGTTGGTCGTCATGTCGACGAAGCGCACGTACGGAGACGGGTGCGGAATCGCCCGAGCGCTCGACCTGGTGGGCGAGCGGTGGGCGTTGATCGTGGTCCGGGAGCTGCTGCTCGGACCGAAGCGGTTCACCGACCTTCAAGCCGGAATGTCCGGCGCGAGTCCGAACGTACTGGCGCTGCGGCTGCGGGAGCTGGAGGCCGGCGGTGTGGTGCGGCGGCGCAAGCTGGGGCCGCCCGCTGGCAGCCGGGTGTACGAACTCACCGAGTGGGGATACGAGTTGGAGCCCGCGCTGATGCTGCTCGGGCGGTGGGGAGTGCGGTCCGCGGGACCCGCGGAGCCGTACCGCAGCGTGGACTCGATGATGCTCTGGCAGCGCACCCGCTTCGACCCGGTGGCCGGCGCGGGCCTGGAGGCGAGCTACGCGCTGCTGGTCGGGGACGACTGCTTCGTGCTGCGGGCGTCGGGCGGCGAGCTGACGGTGGCGCGCGGCGCGGCGGACCGGCCGGCCGCGACGGTCGGCGCGGATCTGGAGACGATGTTCGCCGTGCTGACCGGCGAGGAGGGTGTGGCGGAGGCCGCCGCGTGCGGCCGGCTCACGCTCTCCGGCGACCCGCGGGCGGTGGACCGCCTGCTGGACGCCCTGCGGCTGGACGGCAGCATGCCCCGGCCCGAGCGCGAGCCCGGGTCCGCGCCCGAGCCGCCGGCCGCTGCCGCGGCGGCCGCCGCGATCCCCGTCCCCGTCGCGGCCGGCTGACTCCCTGACCCGCACCGCCCGCCGCCTCCCGCCGCGGACGGCCGCCGCCTACTCGCTGAGGAAGCGGTACGACCCGATCACCTGCGCGCCCCCGCGCACCGGCGGCGACACGATGCGCTCGCCGATCCCCTGCGCGAACGCCTGGAACTCGGGCAGCTCCGGCAGCGGGTCCGCGTCCCCCTCGGTGAGCACGACGTGCACGAAGGTCACGCCGTCCTCCAGCCGCAGGGTGGTGTAGCGCAGCCCCTCGGGCCGCGCCTTGTCGAGGGCCGCGAAGACCTCCTCGACCAGCCGCTGGTTCTCCTCCGCGGCCTCGGGCTTCGTCTCGTAGCGAATGACGGCGGCCTTGCTCATGGTGGTGTCCTCCATAACGGGGTTCCGACGTGCGGAGAGCCTTCGACGAGCCGTCGACGAGTGTCCCACGGCCCCCCTCCGTCACGGTGCCGAACCGGCCGTCCCGGCGGCTACTCGTGGGGTGCGCTTCCGGTGACCGTTTACGCTACGTCCGACAGCCTGTTCGCCTGCCCGGCGTGCACCACCGGGTGCCCGCACCGGCGCCGGGACCGGCGCCCGCTCGACGTGAGGACCCCGCCATGCCGCTGCAGATCAGGGCCTTCGACGCCGGCCATCCGTCCAAGCTGCTCGACCTCGCGTGGTCGGTGCCGCTGGAGCAGTGGCCGGACGAGTCGCTGGTCGCGCTGCCGCGCGGCATCTCGCGGCACGTCGTGCGGTTCGCCATGGCCGGCGACGAGGTGGTGGCGATCAAGGAGGTCAGCGAGTGGGCGGCGGTCCGCGAGTACGGGCTGCTGCGCGACCTGGACCGCCTCGCGATACCGGCGGTGGACCCGATCGCCGTGGTGACCGGACGGGTCGGCGCGGACGGCGAGCCGCTGGAGCCCGCGCTGATCACCCGGCATCTGAACGGCTCGCTGCCGTACCGCTCGATGTTCGAGACCACGATGCGCCCGGGAACGGTGAACCGCCTGCTGGACGCACTGGCCGTGCTGCTGGTGCGACTGCACCTGGTCGGCTTCGCGTGGGGCGACTGCTCGCTGTCCAACACGCTCTTCCGCCGCGACGCGGGCGCCTTCGCCGCCTACCTCGTCGACGCGGAGACCGGCCAACTGCACCCCCAGCTCAGCCGCGGGCAGCGGGACTACGACATCGAGCTGGCCCGGGTGAACATCGCGGGAGAGCTGATGGACCTGGAGGCCGGCGGCTCGCTGCACCCGTCCGTCGACCCGGTGACCTTCGGCGAGGCGATCGTGTCCCGGTACGCCGACCTGTGGCACGAGCTGACCCGCGAGTCGGTGTACCCGGCGAGCAAGCGGTACTACATCGACGACCGGATACGCCGCCTCAACGACCTCGGCTTCGACGTCGCCGAGATGCAGATCCAGCGTTCGCCCGGGGGCGACCAGGTGACCTTCCTGCCGAAGGTGGTCGACGCCGGCCACCACCAGCGCCAACTGCTGCGGCTGACCGGCCTGGACACCGAGGAGAACCAGGCGCGCAGCCTGCTCAACGACCTTGAGCACTGGATGGCCACCCAGGACGACTACGCCCCGGGCGACCCGCTCGGGGCGCGCCCCGAGGTGCTCGCGCACCGCTGGGTGCGGCAGGTCTTCCGGCCGGCCGTCCGCCTGGTGCCGCTGGACCGGCGGGCCGGTCTGGACCCCGCGCAGATCTACCACGAGCTGCTCGAACACCGCTGGTACCTCTCCGAGCGCGCCGGGCACGACGTGGGCCTCGACACCACCGTCGAGAGCTATCTGACCGACGTGCTGCCGCACTCCGCGCTGGCCGCCGCCGTCCCGCCGCCGACCGCCTGAGGCCCCGCTGACAGTTGGCTCGATCCGGCCGGTGGGAGGGCGAGTTCCGCCCGCACGGTCTTGCCCGGCGGGCGGGCCAGCACGGTCCACGAGGTGGCGAGCGCGTCCACGAGCACCAGACCGCGCCCGCCGTCCGCCAGCGGCGCGGGCTGCCGCGGCGACCGCGGTGCGGACGGCATGCGTTCGGCGCGGGTGTCGCTGACGTCGATGCGGAGCAGGCCGGGCGACAGGGCGAGGCGGACTTCGAAGTCCCGTCCGGGGACCCGTCCGTGGGTCGCCGCGTTCGCCGCCAGCTCGGCGACGATCAGCGCCGCGGCCTGCCCGGCGTCGGACTCCGGCGGTACGCCCCAGCGCGCCAGCTGCGCCACCGCGATCAGCCGGGCCGCCCGCGCCCCGCGCCGCGTCGCGCCGAACCGCTCCACGCGCTCGGCGAACTCACCCTCGGTGAGGGCCGTTCCTGGGATCTCTGAGAGTGGGGATGTGCTCATGACGCCAATCTGTCCTGGCCGCACCGGCCTTGACCAGCGCCCCGCCTTGTACGGTCCGGCGGCGTACGCGCCTCAGAGCTGGACGTACGCCGCACGCAGCGTGAGCGTGGCCCTACGGCAGAAGGGGTACGTGCGGCCGTCGTCCGGTCCCGTGTGTCGGGGGATCACACGGACCGGACGACGGGCGCTCGCACCCCTTCTTGCCTCACTTCGAACCCTGCACTTGCACTTTAGTTGTGTCTCCTCCTGAATCACAAGTAGGCACTTGTGACAGCGCAGTTGACGAGAAGTTGTCACCTTGCGTCACCTCCGGCCCCACGCCTGACGCAACGTTTCTGTAGGTAGCGGGCCCCCATGTACGGTCCGTCAGCGTACATACGCAAGGGGTGGACGGTACGCGTCACCGACTGTGACGCTGGGCCGTCACGTCACGGTGCAAGGGGAGGTGGGCCCGGTGGCCGAGGGAGTCAGCGCGTTCGGCGGAGAGCCCGAACCGTCGGACAGTCTGCGGACGTTCGGAGCGGTGGTGCAGGGGCTGCGCGAGCATGCCGGCTTGAGCCGGGAGGAGTTCGGCCGCCGCGTTGGCCTCTCGAAGCACACGATCGCGTCGATCGAGACCGGTCGGCGCATGCCCGACCCCGACTTCGTCGTGCGCGCCGAGCCGGTGCTCGGCAACACGGGTGCATTACGGAAGGCGATCGCACACGTTCGGCGTCAGGCCGGACTCGCGACCTGGTTTCGTCGCTGGGCGCGGCTGGAGACTTCGGCGAGTGCGCTGTGCACCTACGAGTGCCGCCTGCTCCCGGGCCTGTTGCAGACCGAGGCGTATGCGCGGGCGTTGTTCGAGGGTCGGCTGCCGCCGCTGAGCGACGAGGAGATCGAGACCCAGCTGACAGCTCGACTCGAACGCCAAGTGCTCCTGATGAATCCGCACATCGCATTCAGCTTCGTGCTGGACGAGCACCTGTTTCTACGCGGCTCCGGTGGCATTGACGTCACTCGCGAACTGATCACCAGCGTTCTGGAGGCGTCGTCACGTCGCAACGTCGAGGTGCAGATCCTGCCGCTGGACGTGGGGGTCCATCCTGGGCTCAATGGCCCGATCGTGCTTCTGGAGACACCCGAGAACCGCTGGTTCGCCTATTCCGAGGGCCAGGAGACGGGTCAGCTCGTCACGGACGCAAAAGCGATCAGCGTGCTCCACCTGCGGTATGCAAAACTGCGCTCGCAGGCTCTCAGTCCGGTGGAAACCCGGAGCCTGCTGGAGCGGATGCGAGGAGAGCTATGAGCACGCCCGACCTGGCCTGGTTCAAGAGCAGCTACAGCAGCGGACAGGGCGACAACTGCATCGAGGTCGCCCTCTCCTGGCGCAAGTCCAGCTACAGCGGCGACTCGGGCGACAACTGCGTCGAGGTGGCCGCGCACGCGGCCTCCGTCCACGTACGGGACTCCAAAGACCGCCAGGGACCCTCCCTGGCGTTTGACGCGCAGGAGTGGGCGCACTTCGTCACGTTCGCCCGCGCACAGCGCCAGCGTTAGCGCACCGCGTACGCCCAGGGATCGGACGTGCCGGTGCCGGGGACGGCCGGCAGGCAGTACCGGCACAGCTTGTAGCCGGCGCCCTCGGGCGGCTCGACCTGGTGCCGCGCCCAGACGACCGCCTCGTCCGCCGCCATGACCTGCATGCCGGCCGCCCAGGCCGTCGTGCAGACGCCGTCGTGGGCGAAGGCGGGCAGCGCGGCGAGGGAGGCGGTCGAGCCGAGGGGCTCGGCGTGGCCGACGAACCGGGCCACCCGGGGGCAGCCGCTGCGGTGCAGCGTGCTCTTCTCCGCCGCGTACGGGTACTGCTCGGGGTCCGCGAGCCGGACCTTGTGCGTGTACGAGGCGGCGGCGATCGCGTCGAACTCCGCACGGGCGTCCTGGCAGACGGGGCAGTCGTCCGTGCAGTCGTACGCGGCGGCGGCGCCGTCGGGATCATCGTCCGTCCACAGCCGCAGCGCGCAGGCGTCGAGGACGTCGAGGAGTTCCTGTTCGTGGACGTGCCCGCGCGCGACGAGGCCGATCATCTCCTTGACCGCGGCGAGTGCGACGACGACGTGGGACTCCCCCGGCGTGTACGGCGAGCCGGTGCGGTGGACGCCCTGGACGAACCACTCGAGCGTGCGCGGGTCCTCGATCATCGCCTGCGCTGTCGGGGGAGTTTGGCGTGGCGCGGCTGGAGGAGGGTGAGCTGCCGGAACAGCAGGTGGAAGCAGGCCAGCGCGGAGACGGGCGGCAGCCCGGCGGTGGCGATCGCGGTGACCGTCTTCGGGGCGTGGGCGATGCACAGGGCCATGCAGATGCCGGTGAAGACGATCACCGCGCACCAGGCGGCCCGCACGTGCTTGCGGTGCCGGGCGGCGTGCAGGATGGACAGGCAGGCGGCGACCCAGGGCCCGTAGACGAGCAGCGGCCAGGTGCTGGCCAGGCCGTTCGCGGTCGGTGACGCCAGGAGGCGCAGCGGGCCGTAGGAGATCATCCCGGCGAGCACGCTGACGGTGCCGGTGACGGTGGCGGTGACGCCGGCGATGCCGTGGCCGAGCACGGCCGGCCAGCGGACCTGCACCCGGATCAGGCGGGTCCGCCTGCGGCGCCGGTCGACGCGCGGCGCGCGCTCGGGCAGCGGCGCGGGCGCGGGCGGCGGCTGGAAGTCCTCGGGAGGCGGCTCCTCCTGGTACGGCGGCCGGAAGAACTGCTCGAACTCGGCGTCCAGGTCCCACTGCTGCCGGCGGGTCTCGTCCGGCTCCGGCTCGAAGAAGGGGGTGGGGACGAGCAGTCCGCGGTCGTCGTACTCATACATGGTCTCGTGCCGTCCGGGTCGTGTGGGCGTGTTCCTACCCGCACTAACGAGGGCCGGGGGGACGCCAGGACGAGGCACTCGGGTGAATCCGCACGCCGCCGTGTTTCCTCGCGGCCCTTCGGGCTCATGAGCGCCGCGGCGGGCACGTCGAATGGCGCAGGACCAGCCGGGTGGCGAGCTCCATGCGGAGCCCGTCGGGGGTCTCGCCGTCGGCGAGGCCGAGGAGGGCGCGGGCGGCTGCGGCGCCCATCTCGGCGAGGGGCTGGCGGACGGTGGTGAGCGGGGGCGGCGACCACCGCGCCTGCGGCAGGTCGTCGAAGCCGACCACGCTGAGGTCGTCGGGGATGCGCAGGCCGCGCCGGCGGGCGGCCTCGTAGACGCCGAGCGCCATCTGGTCGCTGGAGGCGAAGACCGCGGTGGGCGGGCGGTCGAGGGCGAGCAGCGCGGCGCCGTGCGCGAAGCCCGACTCGTGTGAGAAGTCGCCCTCGCGGACGAGGAGTTCGTCGGCGCCGGCGCCCGCGGAGTCCAGTGCGGTGCGGTAGCCGTCGAGCCGGGCCCGGCTGCACAGGACGGCGGAGGGGCCGGTGATCATGCCGATGCGGCGGTGCCCGAGCGACAGCAGGTGCTCGACCGCGCTGCGGCCGCCCGCCCAGTTCGTCGCGCCGATGGTGGGGATGTCGAAGGCGGGCACCCCGGCCGGGTCGATGACCACCGCGGGCATGCCCAGCCGCCGCAGCTCGGCGTGGAGTCGGGGCGCCAGCTCGGCGGTGACGAGGATCGCGCCGTCGGAGTTGCGGGAGCGGATGCCGGCCAGCCACTGCTGCGCGGACCACGCCTGGTGGTGGACCGCGGAGACGACCGCGCCGACGCCCGCGTCGTGGGTGACCTTCTCGACGCCGCGCAGGATCTCCACCGCCCAGAGGCTGTCGAGGTCGTTGAAGACGAGGTCGATGAGGTGGGCGCGGGCGGCGGCGCGCGAGGTGCGCCGCCGGTAGCCGTGGAGGGCGAGCAGGTCCTCGACGCGGCGGCGGGTGGCGGCGGCCACGTCGGTGCGGCCGTTGAGCACGCGGGAGACGGTCGGCAGCGACACGCCCGCCGCGCGGGCGATGTCGGCGATCGTCACGCGTCCGGGCGTCGCGTCGCGGGTGGCGTGGTGTGTCGCGTCGCGCATCCCGTCCGGCGGCGCCCCGGCCGGCTCCTCCACTCGTGCCCCCTCCGGCTCGCGCCGCCCTGGCCGACGGCGTCGAGGGTCTTGACGCCGGCTTCGGCGCGATTCTACGGTCGGCCAGCAACTTTCGGAAGAATATCGAAAGTTTCGATGCCGATCCCTACCGGAGCCCGCCCCCCTCATGACGCTCTACGCCGACAACCCCGTCCTGCCCGGCTGCCACCCCGACCCGTCGGTCTGCCGGGTGGGGCAGGACTACTACCTGGCCAACTCCTCCTTCGAGTTCTTCCCCGGCATCCCGCTGCACCACAGCCGGGACCTGGTGCACTGGCGGCCCATCGGACACGCCGTGGACCGCCCCGGGCAACTCGCGCTCGGCGGCGTCCGCGCCTCCGGCGGCCTGTACGCGCCGACGCTGCGGCACGCCGGGGGCCGCTTCCACCTGGTGTGCACGCTCGTCGACGGCCTCGGAGCCTCGGGCAACTTCCTGATCAGCGCCGACGATCCGGCCGGCGCCTGGTCGGACCCGGTGTGGCTGCCGGAGGCGCCCGGCTTCGACCCCTCGCTGTTCTTCGACGACGACGGCTCGGCCTACCTGCTGGGCACCCGGCAGCTGGACGCCGCCGGGCACACCGAGATCTGGCTGCGCTCCCTCGACCTGGCCACCGGCGGGCTCACCGGCCCCGACCACGTCCTGTTCCGCGGCGCGCTGCGCGACGCCCGCTGGGCCGAGGGCCCGCACCTGTACCGCTACGGCGGGGCGTACTACCTGGTGCTCGCCGAGGGCGGCACCGAGTACGAGCACGCGGTCACCGTGGCCCGCAGCCGGCACGTCACCGGCCCGTACCTCAACCATGCCGCCAATCCCGTGCTGACGCACCGCCATCTCGGCCTCGCCTACCCGGTCTCGGGCGTGGGCCACGCCGACCTGGTGGAGACGCCCGGCGGCGACTGGTACGCGGTGCTGCTCGGCTCGCGGATGTACGGCGGGCGGTACGCCAACCTCGGCCGGGAGACCTTCGTGGCCCGCGTGGTGTGGGAGGACGGCTGGCCGGTGGTCAACCCGGGCGTCGGGCGGGTCGAGGAGCGGGCCGAGGTGGGGCTCACCCCGTATCCGTGGCCGTCGCAGGACCCCGTCGACCGCTTCGAGGGCGACACGCTCGGCCCGCACTGGAACACCCTGCGCGGACCGCTCGGCGAGGCCGCCGTACTGACCGGGCGGCCCGGCCGGTCCGGCCGGCTGCGGCTGCGGCTGCTCCCGCGGACCCTCGCCGAGCCCGCCACCCCCGCGTTCGTCTGCCGCCGCCAGCAGCACATCGACTTCGCCGCGGAGACCGCCCTGGACTTCGAGCCCGCCGCGCCCGGCGACGCCGCCGGTCTCGCGGTCCTGCAGAACCCGGAGAACCACCTGACCGCGCTGGTCACCCTGGACGGGCAGGGCCGCAAGGTCGCGCGGCTGACCGAGCGGCGATGCGGCGCGCAGACGGTGCTGGCCGAGCTCCCGCTCCAGGAGGGACCGGTGCGGATCGGCGTGCAGGCACGCGGCCAGGAGTACACCCTCTCCTGCGTGCAGCCACCGCACGGACGGCGGGAGTTGGGCACGGTGGAGGGCCGCTTCCTCAGCAGCCAGGCCGCGGGCGGCTTCACCGGCGTCGTCCTCGGACCGTACGCGACCGGCTCGGCGCCCGTACCGGAAAGCCGCCCACGGCAGCCCGCCGACCAGCAACAACCGCACCGATACGCGGAGTTCGACTGGTTCCGGTACGAGCCCGCGGGGTGATCGGGGCCCGCCGGCCCTTGCGCGGTGCCGGTAGAATTCGTTCCAGTTGATCAGCGCACGTGTTCGGGTATCGGTTTCGTGTCGCACGCTGGAAGACCGGAGTCGCAAATCAGGATGACGAACCCGTCCAGGGGCCGGGCCGCCGCGCTCGTCGGTCGTGACGACGAGCTCGACGCCCTCGGCCTCGCCCTCCGCGACGCGCGCGACGGCCGTGGCACCACGCTGTTCGTCGCGGGGGAACCGGGGATCGGCAAGACCCGGCTGACCGCCGAGGCGGTCGGTCTCGCCGTGGAAGCCGGGATGGCCGTGCTCAAGGGCCGGTGCACCGCCACCGGGCCCGCGGTCCCCTTCCGGCCGCTCACCGAGGCGCTGCTCTCGCTCACCCGGGCCGGCGAGGCGCCGCCCGCCGACGCCCTCGGGCCCTACCTGCCGGTGCTCGGCCGGCTGGTGCCCGAGTGGTCGAACGGCGAGGACTGCGACCAGTCGCCCATCGTGCTCGCCGAGGCCGTCCTGAGGCTGGCCGCGGCCCGCGGCAAGGGCCGCGGCTGCCTGCTGCTCATCGACGACCTGCACGACGCGGACCCCGAGACGCTCGCCGTGATCGAGTACATCTCCGCCAACCTCGCCGCGCAGCCCGTCGCCGTCGTCGCGACGGTGCGCAGCGCGCCGTCCGCCGCCTTCGAACTGGCCAACGCGGTCTCCCAGCGCCGCGAAGGGACCCTGGTACCGCTCGGACGGCTCGGCGACCGGCAGGTGCACGCCTTCGCCGCGTCCTGCCTGGGCTGCGACCCCGCCGAACTGGCCGAGGAGGTCTCCGCGCAGGTCTTCGCCGACAGCGGCGGAATCCCCTTCGTCGCCGAGGAGTTGATCCGCGGCATGCTCGCCGAGGGCCTGCTGCGGGCGGTGGACGGGCGCTGGGAGCCGGCCTCGCGGGGCGCGGCGCGCGGCGGGTCGTCGAACGGCGCCGCGCCGCGGCTCGGGGCGGGCGCGCCGCACCGGGCCGTCACGCCGGCCGATGAGGTCCCGCCGCCCGGGGACGCCGCGCCGCGCGGTCCCGTCACGCTGCCAGGCGACGCCGCACTGCCCGGGGACACGGCGGGTCGCGGGCCGGGGACGCCGCCCGGCGGGGCGGTGCGGGCGCGGCCGCACGGCGCGGACGCCGCCACCGCGGCGGCGCTCGCCGCCCCTGGCCCGGACCTCGTACCGGCGGCCGGCGCCTACCCGCGGCCGCCGTCGCGGTCCGGGGCCTGGCGCGGGCGGGTGCCGTTCACGCTGGCCAGGGCGGTCGAGCAGCGCGCGGCCCGGCTCGGGCCGGACGGAGTACGGGTGCTGTCCGCCGCGGCCGTCCTCGGGCGGGCGTTCCCGCTGAGCGTGCTGCGGCGCTGCGCGGGACCCGACGACAACATCCTGCGCGACTACCTGCGCGCCGCCGTCGCCGAGGGCCTGCTGCTCCACGACGACGAGCGCGGCCCCGACTGGTACGCCTTCGAACACCCGCTGACCGAAGAGGCGTTGCTCTCGCTGCTCACCCCCGTCGACCGCGCCGAGCTGTCCGTGCGGGCCGCCGACGCCGTCGACGAGCTGTACCCGGGCCTGCCCGGCACCTGGTGCCACCTCGCGGCCCGGCTGCGCCGCCACGCCGGCGAGCGGCACGCGGCCGCCGCCCTCTACCTGGAAGTGGCCCGCCGCGCCCTGGCCGGCAGCGGCCCCGGCACCGCCATCGCCGTACTCGACGAGGCGCACCGGATGCTCGGCGACGCCCCCGACGGACCCGTACAGGGCCCGGTGCACCGCGAGTTGCTGGAGACGCTGCTGTTCGCGCTGGCGGACGACGGCCAGTTCGACCGGGCCGCGCAGGTCGTCGACCGGCTGCGCCGGGTCGACACCGGCATCGACCTCAAGCGCCGCATCGAACTGCACGTCCGGCTCGCCTGGGCCGCCGAGGTGGCCGGCCGCTGGGACGAGGGCATGAACCAGGTCGCCGCCGCCCGCGCGCTGCTCCCCCCGGACGCCGGACAGCGCGACGCCGCCGGGATCGACGCCGTCGAGGCGTACCTGACCGTCTCCGGCGCGGAACAGGGCCGCATCGAGCAGAGCGAGCAGCTCGCGCGCCGCGCCATCGAGGGCGCCGAGCAGCGCGACGACCCGGCGCTCGCCTGCCAGGCGTGGTACGCCGTCGGGTTCGCCACCCGCGGCCGGTCCCTCGCCGAGTCCGACCGCTGCTTCCGCCGCACCCTGCGGATCGCCACCGAGAGCGACCTCATGACGTGGCGCAACCACGGGCTGATCGGCCTCGGCAGCAACGCGTGGCTCGCCGAGGCCACCACCGACTCCCTCGCCTACGCCCACCGTGAGGCGCTGCGCACCGGCTGCGTCAGCCTCGCCCACAACGCCGGCGTGATGCTCGCGCTCGACGCGGTGCTGCGCTCGGACTTCGACCACGCCACCGCGCTGCTCGACGGCTCCCTCGACGAGACCCGCCGGCTGCAGCTGCACTCGGTGACCCGGTACGCGCTCATGCTGCGCGCGGTCGTCGCCGCCCACCAGGGCAAGCGGCCCCAGATGCGGGCCGCGCTCGCCGAGTTCAGGGCCGGCGGCGGCGAGCAGTCCCGCGAGGCGCCGCTCGCCCGCGGGCTGGCCGAGCTGTTCTGCGCGCTGCTGGAGGAGGACCGCGAGCAGGCCGACGCGGTCGCCGCGCGCCTTGCCGCGGGCGCGCCCGGACAGGAGAGCTTCTTCCACTTCTCCGGCACGCACGGGCTGTTGCTGCTGCTCGCCACCCTCGACGGCGGCAGCCGTGAGGAGTTCGAGCGGAAGCGGTCGGGGCAGGCCGCGCAGATGCGGTGGAACCGGCAGTTCGTCGAACTCGCCGAGGCGGTGCTGCTGGGGCGTGAGGGGCACCGCGCCGAGGCGCAGCAGGCGCTGCGCGCCGCGCTGGACAGCGCGGACGTCTTCCCGACCGCCCGCCACCTCGGCCTGCGGCTCGTCGCCGACCGCGCGCTCGCCGACGGCTGGGGCGAGCCGCGCCGCTGGCTCGTCGAAGCGGAGGAGTTCTTCCACCGGGCGGGGGTCGTCGCCGTGGCCGGCGCGTGCCGGTCGCGGCTGCGCACCCTCGGCGTCATGGTGCGGCAGCGCCGCGCCGGCACCGACCGCATCCCCGAGCAGCTCCGCGCGCTCGGCGTCACCCTCCGCGAGTACGACGTCTTCCGGCTCCTCGTCGACCGCCTCGGCAACAAGGCGCTCGCCGCGCGGCTCCACATCTCGACGCGCACCGTCGAGAAACACGTGGCCAGTCTCCTGACGAAGACCGGAACGCATGATCGCGCGGCGCTCTGCGACTACACCGCTGACTTCATGTCCACCCGTTGACCACGGTCCGGGCGCAGCCCGGGGTTCTTCGGGGGCGCGGGGAACGGCGCGGCCAGCCGCCACGACGGCTGCACGTCGTCACCGACCCGGAGGGGCAATTGCTGTCGCAGACCGGACCACCGGCCGGTGGTGGGTTGCCCGCGCCGTTCCCCGCGCCCCTGGCAGGGCGCAACGCCCAGCGCAATCCGGGCGCGGCTCGGGGAAACGGGGGCCTCGCGCCCCCCGGGGGCGCGAGGCCGGCGGTCAGAGGATGATGCTGGAGACGGTGGTGGGGGCGTCACCAAGGGTGGCGACGGCGACCGCGCCGACAGTCATCCCGGCGAGAATCGCCACCCGGCGCCGAGCCGCCCGCACGGCCTCCGCCCGGGCAACGGCGTCGTCCGGCGCGGCGGAGCCGCCCTGCGCCGCCGGGAAGTCGGTGGTCACGGCGTGGTTGTCCATGGAGACGGTGCCCTTTCGGTCGTGGTCAGGGTGACCTCGGCCCACCCGCTGGGCTGCAGCAGGAGCACCGAGGGAATCGTGGCGCCGGAGGCGAGCCGCAGCAGGCCGTGGCCGATACCGGCGAGTCCGGCCAGCAGGCCGGGGGTGGTGACGCCCAGCGGCGCACCGCAGCGGACGCCGTGGCGTTCGACGGAGCGCAGCAGGCGGGCCGCGGCGGTGCGGCGGGCGGCCGCGGCCGCGGGGCCCGGGAGCCCGGCCAGCGGTTCGAGGACGCCGAGTTCGCCGTGGCACAGGGAGAGGTCGAGCAGCGGCGCGCGGTCGGCCGCGGTGACGCGCGCGAGGTGGGCGGCCCGGTGCGCGGCGTCGCGCACGGCCGTACCGGCCAGGCCCGCGCACCAGCTGAGGTCGTCGGCGGGCGGGGCCGGCGCGTCGGCGCCGGGCCGCGCGGGCCGGCACCGGGTCAGGGCCCACGCGACGCCGTCGTGGCCGCGCAGGAACCCGCCCGCGGCCGGTCGCGGCGCGGCGGCCGTCCGCGCGGCCAGCTCGCGGGCCAGGCGTCCCGCCGCGGGCAGTCCGGTCTGGGCGTGGACGGCGTGGGCCGCGAGGAGCGCGCCGGCCAGGCCGTCGGCGACGTCCGCCGGCGCCTGCGGATCGGCGGCCGCCGCTTCGAGCGCGGTGAGCGCGTCGGGCAGCGCGTCCGTCAACTCGGGTGCATCGTCGAGCAGTTCCGCGAGCCGCACAGTGGCGTAGGCGACGCCGCCGAGTCCGGAGAAGCCGCCGGGGCCGACCGCGGCGGCCAGTTCGGGGTGGTCCGCGAGCAGCCGCAGCATGCGGGGCAGCGGGCGTACGGCGTCGGCGGCCAGCGCCGCGTACCGGGGGGTGCCGGTGGCGCGGGCGAGTTCGGCCAGGAAGAGCGCGGTGCCGGTGTAGCCGTCCGCCAGCCCCATACCCATGCCGAGGACGGCCCAGCCGCCGCCGTCGAGCTCCTGCAGGCCCGGCCAGTTGGCGCGGTCGCCGCCGCGGCAGGCGAGGTCGGCCAGCTGGTCGCCGATCCCGGCGGCGAGCGCGAGCAGCCGTCCGGCGACGGGCCGCGTCGCGGCCTCGTCCTCGGCCGCGGGGACGCCCACCGGGTGCGCGCGGTGGGCCGGCGCGACCGCTCTGGTGGCCAGTGACGCCCGGATCAGCCACTCCTGGCGTGCGAGGTCGGCGGGGCCCATGGCGTGGATCTTCGCGCGGGCCGCGGCGAGCGGCGCCACCGGGAGCAGCTCGCCCAGGTCGCCGCCGCGGGCGCCGCGCAGCGTGCGGGCGCCGGGCGTCGCGGTGAACACGGGGATGTCGCCGGCCGCCAGGTCCGCCGCCTCGTGCGGCGCGAGCACCGCGAGGTGGGGGTGCCCGGTCTCCTCCGCCGGCAGGTCGAACGCCGCCTGCCGGGCGCTCAGTTCGCCCAGCAGGTGCGGTTCCGTCGCCTCGGCCAGCAACTCCGCGTAGGTCTGGCTGGGGCGCGCCACGACCCGTACGGCCTCGTCCGCGAAACGGCTCAACAGGCCGTTGTCGGAGGTGAGTTCCTCGGCCCGGCCGGCGATCGCCAGATATCCGGCGCGGAATCCGCGCAGCAGGCCGTCCACATGGTCCGCGGGGTCGGCGGGCGCGCCCGGGACCGGCGGGTGGACGGGGGCGTCGGCCGGGCCCGGCGCCGGGGCGGGCGCCGACGGCGCGCCGGGGACGGCGAGGACGGGACGGTTGGCGGCCCCGGGCCACGGCGTGGGCGCGTAGGTCAGGCGCATCGCGTCGGTGCCCGGCTCCGACCAGGTGGGGCGCGGCGTCGGGCAGTCGGCGGCGGGGCCGGCGCCGAGCGCCGAGGTGTCGAGTGGGGCGTGCGCCGAGACGAGCGGGTTGGGCAGCACGGCGGTGCGCAGCAGCGACGCGGCCAGCGCCGCGGCCGCGGGGTCCGCGCCGCCGTCGGTCCCGGGCGTCCACGCGGGGTGGAAGAGCGTCTCGACGTCCACCACGACCGGCTGGTCGCCCGCCGCGATCAGGTTCTCGGCGTGCACGTCGGAGGCGTCCACCGCGTGCAGCAGGGCGAGTTGGGCGCCAAGGCGCTCGTAGAAGGCATTGAGCCCGGCCGGGGAGGCGCAGGCCGCGGCCGGCACGAACCCCGACCATCCGTAGCCCTCGCGCGGCAGCAACGGGACCGGGCGCGCGCCGAGTTCGGGGCGCTGCTCGGCGAACCAGCCGAGCAGTTCGTTCCAGCGCGCGTGCAGGCCGAGCGGGCGCGGCTTGTACACCAGCCGCCGCCCGCACGCGAAGTCGAGCACGGCGACGGTACGGCCGCCGCCGTGCGGGTCGCCCAGGCCGAACCGCACCCCGGTCAGCGCGCCCGGCTCGGGTTCCGGCGCCTCGCCGAGGAGTCCGGCGGCCACGATGCGGGGCCGGTCCGCCCGGTAGCGGTCGAGGAGTTCGGTGGCGGCCGCCACCGCGTTCAGGCAGCGCTCGGCGAGCAGCCGGGCCAGCACGGGGTGCCGCCGGCACAGCAGGTCGGTCAGCGCGGGCCGCGCGGCGATCGTCCGCACGAAGTGGTCGAACCGCTCCCGCCCGTCGGCCCCTTCGAGCCGGCCGCCCAGCCGCGCCGACCGCAGCTCGCCGACCAGGGTGCGGCCGGCCAGCGCGACCAGCCCCGCCGCGAGGTGCCGCCGCGCGCCCTCCCAGACCGCCCGCCGGTCCGCGGTCTCCTCCACCCGGCCCGGCCCGGTCGGGCGTCCCGCGTGGAACCGGATGTCCGCGGCCACGAGGAAAGGCCACAGCGGATGGACGAGCCGTCCCTCGGCGCCCATCCCGGCCACCTCCCGCACCCGCTCGCCCGGCCCGTGCGGGGCCGCCGTCGCGTGTCCGAGCGCCTGCCCGACGAACTCCGCCCACGCCGGGGCGGGCGCCGCCGCGGCCGAGCCGTCCGCCGCGGGGACGGCGTCGCCCCCGGCGGGCCCGCGGGTGGCGCACGGCGTGCCGGAGGTCCCTGCCGCCGCTGCCGCTCCCGCCGCCCGTGCCGCGCGGGCGCCGGACGCGCCTTCGGGCGCGCCGGGCGCGCCCGCCGTGGCGGCGGGCCGCTCGGCCGGGGGGACCGCGGGGGCCCACCAGACGGGGGAGGCGGCGTCCCCCGGCGGGGACACGAACGGGTGATCCGACCCCGGCGCGGAACCGGTCCCCCGGGACGGGGACACGCTGCCCGAAAGGAATCCGGGCGAGGGTTCGGGCACGGCCGCGGAGCAGCCCAGCGCGCCGAGGTCGAGAGGGGGAGCCGGCGCGGGCGCGGGCTCGTCGGGTCGCGCCGTGGCGCGGCCGCGTTCGGACGCCGCGGCCGGCCCGGCTGAGCCTGCTGACCTGCCGTCCTCCCGGCTGGCCTCCGCTCCTGCGGGACCGGGATCGGTCCGTGGGTCCCCGGGCGTGGCGGCACGCTCCGCCGCCCGCTCGCCGGTCCGGCGGGCAGGGCCGGGTTCCGGGATCGGGCGGGAGGAAGGCGACGCGGGCTCCGGTGCGGGGGTCGGCGGGTGGGCGGAAGGCGGTGTCGGCGGGGAGGTCGGCACCAGAGGCATGCCGCGACCCTTGCACGCCGTGGCCGGAAACACATGGGTAGTAGTCCCCCAGATTCCCGCCAGGAACCGTGGGTCGCACCACCCCGGCACGCACACCGCGCACACAAGCGGAATGTGGGGGCGGGGCCCCCATGCGCCGCCGGGCACAGGGTGGCAACTTCGGTTCATGAACCGCTCGGTCACGACCTTCGGGGAGCTTTCGGTGCGGTACGAGGGCGAGGTGGAACCGGCCGATCCGGGCGGGTCCGCACCACGGCGGCTGCTGGCCCTTCTGGTCAGCGGGGCCAACGCCTCCCTCCGCGTCGACGCGTTGATCGACGCGCTGTGGGCGGGCCGGCCCCCGCGCGCGGCGCGCAAGAACCTCCAGGTGTACGTGTCACGGCTGCGCCGCCTGTTGGGCGACCGGCTCACCCGCGCGCACGGCGGCTACCGGCTGCGGACGGCCGCGGACGACGGCGATCTGCTCCGCTTCGAGCAGCTGGCACGCGACGGGCGCCGCCGCTCGCGCGAGGGCGATCCGGAGGCGGCGGTCGAACTGCTGGCGCGTGCGCTGGAGTTGTGGCGCGAGCGGCCGCTCGCCGAGTGCGACGACGCCGCCACGCCCGCGCCCGCGAGGGAGCGGCTGCAGGAACTGTTCCTCGCGTCGCTCGAGGAGTGGGCGGATCTGGAGGCGGCCCGCGACGGCCACCGCCGGGTACTGGACCGGTTGCAGGATCACGTACCGGCCAACCTGTTGCGCGAGCGGCTCGCCGCGGCGTGGATCGGTTCGCTCGCCGCGACCGGCCGTGAGAGCGAGGCGCTGGCCCACTTCGAGGCGGTGCGGCGGTCGCTGGCACGGGAGTTGGGGGTGACGCCGGGCCCGGCGCTGACGGTGGTGCACCGCCGGCTGACGCAGCGCGCGGCCACGCCCCCGCTACGGCGGCCGGGTCCCGGCAACCAACTCCCCCGCGACCTGCCCGACTTCGTCGGCCGCCGGCCCGAGATCCGGGACGCGCTCGCGCACTTCGGGGCGGCCGCGGCGGGCGGCTCCCAGCCGCGCACCGCAGCGGAAGGCGCCGCGGGCGGCGGGGTGATGGTGGTGTCCGGGCCGGTCGGCGTCGGCAAGACGGCCTTCGCCGTGCACGTGGGCCACCGGCTCGGCGCGTCCTTTCCCGACGGCCTGGTCATGGCCGAACTCGGCAACCGGCCGCTGAGCGGGGTGCTGCGCGGACTGCTCGACACCGTCGGACTGCCCGGCGAGCGCGGCACCGCGCAGGCGCTGGCCCGCTGGCGCACCTGGGTGTCGGAGCGGCGGCTGCTGCTGGTCCTGGACGACGCGGTGAGCGGGCAGGTCGCCCGCGCGCTGCTGCCGCGCTCCGGCGCGAGCGGCACCATCGTGACCAGCCGCTATCGGCTCAGCGGGCTGGAGGCGGTGGCGCGCATCGAACTCCCGGCGCTCGCCGAGGCCGAGAGCACGGAGCTGCTGGGCCGGGTGATCGGCGCCGAGCGGGTGGCCGCCGATCCCGCGGCGGCGCGGGCGGTCGCCTGCTGCTGCGAGGGGCTGCCGCTGGCGCTGCGCGTCGCCGGCGCGAAGCTCGACGCGCTGCGGCACGTCCGGCTGGCCGACTTCGCGGCCCGGGTACGGGCCGCGGCGTCCCCGCTGGACGAGATGGCCTCGGGCGAGCTGGTGCTGCGCGAGCGGTACGAGGTGTTCTGGCGTGACCTCACCGAGCCCCAGCGGTCCGCCTACCGCGCGGTCGTCGCCCGCCGGCCGCCGTACTCCCACGAGCAGGTCGCCGCGCAGGCGGAGGAGTTGCTGGAGTGCTGCCTGCTGACGCCGCCGGGTGCCGGGCCGCGGGGCGGCGCGGTCTCGTACGGCATGTCGCGCTTCGCCCACGCCTTCGGTCGCGAGCGGCTCGGCGCGGAGCCGTACCGGGGGCCGCGCGGCGGCCCGGCGTCCTGACCGCCCCAGCCGGCCGGCGCGCGGTGCGCCCTGTCCGGGGCGCGACCAGCCACCACGACAACTCCACGACGCCACCGGCCCAAAGGGGCAATTCCCGCCACCCCCGGACCACCGGCCACCGGCCGGTTGCCCGCGCCCCCGGCAGGGCGCAACACCCACCGCGGTCCGGGCGCAGCCCAGGGTTTCCAGGGGCGCGAGGAACGGCGCGACCAGCCACCACGACAACTCCACGACGCCACCGGCCCAAAGGGGCAATTCCCGCCACCCCCGGCCCACCGACCGGCGGCCGGTTGCCCGCGCCCCCGGCAGGGCGCAACACCCACCGCGGTCCGGGCGCAGCCCGGGGGACGGGCGCAAACCGGGCGTCAGCCCGGGGGGTCAGAGGTCGGCGAGTGTGCGCAGCAACCCGGCCGCGGCGGCGACGTCGGCGGTGAGCGGACGATCCTCCGTGGCAGCGGGAAGCGTCCCGGACACCCCGGCGGTGAGCGCCGCGGAGACGGGGGCGTCCGGGGCGAGCAGCCCCGGCTGGAGGCGCAGCGCCCGCACGGCGGCGACGAGTTCGCACGAGAGCACGAGGCGGTACGCCTCCACGGTGCGCAGCGTCTGCCGCGCCGCCTGGGTGGCGAAGCTCGCCGCCTCCTCCGTACCCCGGGAGAGCACGGCGTGCCCGGCGGACGCGGGGGCGGAGGCCGCGGCGCGGATCTCCGCGAGCGCCGAACTCGCGCTGTACTCCAGGATCATCGTCCCCGAGCTGGCCGCCGGCCCGCACGCGAGGAACGGCCGCAGGCCGGTCATCTCGGGGTCGCCGAGGTGGGTCAGCCGGGAGACCGACAGCTGGGCGGTCTGGAGCACCGCGAGCGACAGCTGGTCGAGGGCCAGGCCGAGCGGCGCGGCGAAGAAGCCGCCGTGGTGGAAGGCGGCCGGGCCGCCGTCCGGGCCGTCCTCGCTGATCAGCGGGTTCTCCGAGGCGCAGTTGACCTCGACGGAGAGAATCCGCCCGAGCACCGCGGCCGCCTCCATGGCGGGCCCGTGCACCTGGGGGAAGGCGCGGAAGCCGTACGGGTCCTGGATGCGGCGTCCGGGGGTGACCGGGATGTCGGGCGCACCGAGGAGCCGTCGCACCTCGGCGGCGGCCCGCCGGGCGCCGGGGTAGGGGCGCAGCGCGTGCACGGGCGCGGCGTACGCCTCCAGGGAGCCGGACACCCCGGCGAGCGAGAGCGCGGCGACGGCGTGGGTGGCCCGGAGCAGCACGTCGAGGTCGTGGCAGGCCAGCGCGGCCTGGCCGAGGGTGAGGGCGTTGCTGCTCATGAGGGAGAGCGCGTCGCCCTGGGTGAGGGTGATCGCGGCGGGTCCGGCGTCCGGCGGCTCGCCGGCGGGGCCCCCGGCCGATCCCGCGGGGTCGCGGAGCCAGGGCTGCTCGCCGATGAGGGCCAGTCCGGCCTGGGCGAGGGCGGTGAGGTCGCCGGTGCCGACCGCGCCGTGCTCGGGGACGGCCGGGTACAGGCCGAGCCGCAGCGCGGCGACGAGGGCGGTGACGACGGCCGGCTGGAGGCCGGAGCCGCCGGCGAGCACCTGGTTGGCGCGGACCGCGAGCATCGCCCGCACCTGGCGGGCGGGTATCGGCGCGCCGATGCCGCCGGCGTGGCTGCGCAGCAGCCGCAGGTCCTGGCCCGCCTGGTCGTCCTCGCTGACCAGCACCATGCGGTTGGCGCCGACGCCGGTGTGCCGGCCGTAGAGGCGGCCCGCGGCGGCGGCCTGCCGGGCGGCGTGCCAGGACCGCTCGGCGCGGCCGTACGCCTCGGGCAGCACGGTGGGCTCCGCCTCGTGGTCGGCTATGGCGGCGACCGCGTCGGCGTCGAGGCCGGTCCCGTCGAGGACGACGTAGGACCCCATTGCACCCCCAGGGCATGTGACGTGTGGCGAGCGGACCCTGCGGGGCGGGCCGGGAGGACGGGGTGGGCCGGACCGGGTCAGCCCGGATCGACGGCCGGCCCGGCCGGACCGGTCATACCGGTCCGGCCGGGCGGATCAGATCACGCCTGGCCGATCAGGCCAGGCCGACGGACTTCAGCCACGTGGTGGCCACGTCCAGCGGGTCCTTCTTGTCGCTCTGCACCTGCGCGTCCATGGCGAGCAGCGCCTCGGTGGTGAGCTTCGCGGACAGCGCGTTGAGCGCGTCCACGCCGTTCTGCGCCAGGCCGGTCTTGTAGACCAGCGGCACCACGTTCTCGAAGCCGAAGAGGTTCTTGGGGTCCTTCAGGACCACGAACTTCTCCTGGGCGATGGTCACGTCGGTGGTGAAGATGTCCGCGGCCTGCACGTTGTCGTTCTTCAGCGCGGCCTCGGTGAGCGGGCCGCCCGCGTCGAGCGCCTTGAAGGACTTCGGCGTCAGGCCGTACTGCGACTTCAGGCCGACCAGGCCCTGCTGCCGGGTCTGGAACTCCGGCGAGGCGCCGATGGAGACCTGCGAGCCGACCTTGGCGAGGTCGGCGATCGTGGAGTCCGCGGTGAGGTGGAACTTGGCCGCCGTGGTCGCGTTGACCGTCAGCGAGTCCTTGTCCTCGGCCGGGGAGTCGGTGAGCAGCGTCAGCTTGGGGTCGAGCTTGGCGGTGATCGCCGCGTCGGTCGCGGCGGCGGTGGTCGGTGCGGCCTTGGCGTCCAGGTAGGCCAGCAGCGCCCCGTTGTACTCGGGCAGTACGGTGATGGAGCCGTTCTTGAGCAGGCCGTAGGTGGTCTCACGGCTGCCGATGTTGGGCTTGTAGCTGACCTTGACCCCCTTCGCCTTGAGCGCCTCGCCGTAGATGTCGGCGAGCAGGATGCTCTCGGCGAAGTTGTTCGAGCCGACCACGACGGTGCTGCCGCTCGGCTTGGTGTTGTTGCTGCTGGCCAGCGGGTCCTTCTTGTCCGAGCCGCCGCAGCCCGCGACCAGGGGGGCGGCGGTGAGGGCGGCGACCGCGACCACGGCCAATCGCAGGTGCCTCGGTCTTGACCAGGTGCTCTTCTGTGGTGAAGTCACGGTTTCCGCTTCCGGGCTGGTGGTGCGCGTGGTGATCGGACGCCGAGCGACGCTGCTCGAAGGAGAGTTCTCCGCGTCGATCCAATCCAGCCTCTTCGGGATCAGTCAAGTGCGGTCTCCCGGAAGCCACACTGCCGTAACAGTTTCTTGATGATGTGATCCGCTTGCGGTTGGTGAAAAGGCGGTACTCTCCGGGCAGTTGCCGACATCGTTCGGACAACGGCGGGGGGTGTCCGGTCACTTCTTTTCTGTGGCACGTCACGAGGAGTCCTGGATGTCCGTGCACGAGGTCGACGCGCCCGCACGCCCGGAAGCGGTCGTACCGCTTCCGCACGGTGGCCGCGGCGTCACGGAGCGCGGCGGCGACGGCGATCTGCCGCCCCGCGGCTTCGCCGACCGCTGGCCTTTCCGCCGCAAGCTGAACGTTCTGGTCGGCGTCCCCCTCGTGGTGGTCGCGCTGCTGCTCGCCTACGTCATCTCCGGCCTGGTCGGCCAGGCCCGCGACGCGGCGTCCGCGGCGACGCTGGTGCGCGACAGCCGGCAGGTCGCCGAGCTGGTGGACCGGGTCGAGACCGAGCACCAGCAGGCGCTGCTGCTGTCGGTGCGCTACGAGTCGGCGACCGCCGGCACCGGCGCCAAGCGCCCGTCGCTGAGCGCCTACCGGCAGGCGCAGGCCGCGGTGGACGCACAGGTCGGCCGGGTGCGCACGACGTTCGGCGGCCGGCTGCCGGAGGCCGAGGCGCAGATCCTGCGGGAGCTCAACGGCCTGGGCAGCCTGCGGTCCACCATCGAGCAGAGCTACCTGCCGGCGGACAACATCGACCCGACGTACACCGCGATGGTCGACGGCCTGATCGACGGGCTCGGCCTGGACGACGGCAGCACCCTGTCGACGACCAGGACCGGCGCCCTGCTGGACTCGCTGCTGCGCGCGGAGGCCGCCCACAGCGCCTTCGAGACCAGCGTGTTCTCCGCGCAGACCGCGGACGCCAACGCGCTGATCGAGTTCAACAACGCGGTCGGCTACGAGCAGCTGTACGCCTACCAGGTCACCCGGTTCGGCCGGTTCGGCACCGACGCGCAGCGATCGGAGCTGGGCGGCATCGAGCGCGGCGCCGCCTGGAACGCGATCAGCATGCAGTACGCGGGCCTGCAGATCGACCCCAGCGCGCTGGAGACCACCGACCCGGGCCGGGTCACGGGGGCCCTGAGCCACGCGCTGGCCGCGTACCCGGGCTACCGGCAGCAGGCGCAGAACCGGCTGGCCATCACCGGTGACCTGATCGGCCAGATCGCCGGCCGGGCCAGGACCGCGTCGAGCGACGCGTGGTGGCGGGCCGCCTGGCTGCTCGGCGCCACGCTGCTGGCCTTCGCCCTGTGGCTCGCCTTCTCGGTGGCGGTACGCCGCTCGGTGGTGCGGCCGGTGCAGGCGCTGACCGGGGCTGCGGCCGAGGTCGCGGAGGTGGCCGGGCGGGAGCTGGCCCGGGTCGCCGACGACGACGCGGCCGACGTGGGCCCGCCGCGGCTGCGGGAGGTGCCGGTCACCGCGCGCGACGAGATCGGCGACCTGGCGGAGGCGTTCAACCGCGTGCAGGGCAGCGCGGCCGCGCTGCTGGAGCGGCAGGTGCTCAGCCGGCGCAACGTCGCGGAGATGTTCGGCAACGTCGGCCGCCGGGTCAGCAACCTCACGGCACGCCAACTCGCCCTGATCGACGCGGTGGAACGCGGCGAGACCGACCCCGAGCTGCTCGACCGGCTGTACCGGATCGACCACCTCGCGGTCCGCCTGCAGCGCAACGCCGACAGCCTGATGCTGCTGGCCGGCATCCGCGAGGCCGGTCTCGACGCGGGACCGACCGAACTGACCAACGTGGTGCGGGCCGCGCTCGGCCAGATCGAGGGCTACCAGCGGGTCTCCCTGCACGCCGTCGCCGACGTCACGCTGGCGCCGGACATCGTTGCCGACCTGACCCTGATGCTCGCCGAGCTGCTGGAGAACGCGGTGGCGTTCTCCCCCGCGCACAGCCACGTCGAGGTATCGGTGCGCGAGGGCGCGGACGGCGCGGCGATCGAGATAGCGGACCACGGGCTCGGGATGAGCGCGGAGCGGCTGGCCGAGGAGAACGCGCGGCTGGTGCGGCGCGAGCGGCTCGACCTGGTGCCGACGAAGGTGCTCGGCCTGTTCGTGGTGGGCAGCCTGGCGCGGCGCTGGGGCATCCACGTCACGCTGACCCGCACCCCGGGCGGCGGCGTCACCAGCCGGGTGGTCATCCCGCCGACGCTGCTGCTGCTGATGAGCCCCTTCGCCGAGGCTCCTCCGGTGACGCCGCCGACCGCGCCCAGCGCGCCGTCCGGCCCGGTGCCCGGCGAGCCGGCGCCGCCGGACCCGGCCACCCCGCTCCCCCGCCGCGCCCGCAGCGAGCCGGGCCGCCCGGCGGCCGCGGAGCACGCACGGCCCGCGCTGCCGGCCGCGGCCGCGCCGGTGCGTCCGGCGCTGCCGGCGGCTCCGGCCGCGGGCGTGGCCACCGAGGGCCGCCGGCCCGCCTGGGCGGTCCTGCCGGAGCAGCCCGACCGGACCGACCACGCCGACCGTGCCGACCAGGACACCGAGGCCGCCCGGCCGCTGCGCCGGCGGGTCCGCGGCGCCACCCTGCACACGACGCTCGGCGAGAACGCGCCCGGCTCCGCGCCGCAGCGCCCGCGGGTCACCGACGCCGAGGAAGTACGTTCCAGCCTGGACGAGTTCGAGGCCGCCATCGCCCGCGCCCACCGCGACACCGCGGCGGACACCGGCGGCGGCCGCCGCGGTACCGACTCTCACGATCAGAACAACGCGCTTCAGGAAGGAGCGGAACAGTGACGACGCCGACAGGTGGGTCGCCGGCCGGGCCGGTCGACAGGGTGGCCGGGAGCGAGGACCTGCGGAGCGCCGCAGCGGACTTCACCTGGCTGCTGAATCGTTTCGCTACTGAGACGGCGGGCGTCGTGGACGCCATCGCGGTCTCCTCCGACGGGCTGCTGATCGCCGTCTCCGAACTGCGCGACGCCGCGGACTCGGAGCGGCTCGCGGCCATCGTCTCGGGCATCACCAGCCTGGCGGCGGGCGCCGCGGGCAACTACGGCCTGGGCGGCCTCAACAAGGTGATCATCGACCTGGAGGAAGGGCACGTGCTGGTCTCCGCGATCGGGGCCGGCGCCGTCCTGGGCGTGGTGGCCTCCAAGGAGGCGAAGCTCGGCAACATCGCGTACGAGATGACCGTCTTCGCCAACCGGGCGGGCGCCGCGCTCAGCCCCCAGCTCGTGCTGGAGCTGAAGAACAGCGTCGGCGCGCCGTCGCCGACCTGGTGAGCGAGGGTGCGGAACCGCCGGTCGGCCGCGCCTCGGCCGTGCGGCCGTTCCTGGTCACCGCCGGCCGGGTCGCCGGCGCGGACCGGGACGTCGCGGGCGCGGGGCCGCCGATGCCGGTCGAGACCCAGGTCGTGGCGACCGCCGCGGGCCTGGCCGTGCTCGACCGGCTGCCGTTCGAACGGCACGACATC
This sequence comes from Actinacidiphila polyblastidii, assembly GCF_036353415.1. Lineage (NCBI taxonomy): Bacteria > Bacillati > Actinomycetota > Actinomycetes > Kitasatosporales > Streptomycetaceae > Actinacidiphila > Actinacidiphila polyblastidii. Next base: position 164,697 of record NZ_JAZEWV010000010.1, on the reverse strand, counting down.
GTGGCCGCCTCCCGACAGCCGCAGTCGCTCGCCGAGATCGCGGCGAAGCTGCGGCTGCACCTCAACGTGGTCAGGGTGCTCGCCGAGGACCTCAGGTCCAGCGGGCACCTGTCGGTGTACGTGCCCCACGCCGACACCGCCCAGGACGTCTCCGTACTGCGAAGGGTTATCGATGGTCTCCGCACCATCCCCGACTCCCGGGGGAACACGCCGTGACGCAAACTGACCCCCTTCCCGAGCGCGTCGCGCCGCCGCTGCCGGTCAAGATGGTGATCGCGGGCGGCTTCGGGGTGGGCAAGACCACCACGGTCGGGGCCATCTCCGAGATCGAGCCGCTGACCACCGAGGCGGCGATCACCACCGTCGCCGCGGGTGTCGACGACCTCACGCACACCCCGCGCAAGACCACCACGACGGTGGCGATGGACTTCGGCTGCATCACCATCGACCCGACGCTGAAGCTCTACCTGTTCGGCACGCCCGGCCAGGAGCGGTTCGGGTTCATGTGGGACGACCTGGTGCAGGGCGCGCTCGGCGGGCTGGTGATCGTGGACACCCGCCGGCTCGACGACTGCTACGGCGCGGTGGACTACTTCGAGCACCGGCAGATCCCGTTCGCCGTCGCCGTCAACGCCTTCGACGGCCGGATCGAGCACGACCTGGACGAGGTCCGCTGGGCGCTGGACGTCACCGACGGCGTCCCGGTGATCGCCTTCGACGCACGCGAGCGCGGTTCGGTGCGGGACGCGCTGCTGGTCGTGCTGGAGCTGGCGCTGGCCCGCGCGGTGCGCTGAGCCCCGCAGCACCGCCCAGGACCGGGCCGGACCGTACGGCCGGGCCGTCTCGTACGGCCCGGCGGTACGGTCACCGCGGTGCGGTCACGGCCCTTGCGGCTGCGGCCCTAGCGGCTGCGGCGGACGCCCGGGGACACCACCAGGCGCTCCACCAGCCAGAACAGCGCGATGGTGACCAGCGCCAGGCCGGCGACGAGCGTCGCGCCGCCGACCACCTTGGTGTAGGTGTGCTGGGCCAGGCCGTCGATGATGTAGCGGCCGAGGCCGCCGACGCTGACGTACGCCGCGATGGTCGCGGTGGAGACCACCTGGATGGCCGCCGACCGCAGGCCGCTGAAGATCAGCGGCAGCGCGACCGGCAGCTCCACCTGGAAGAGGACGCTCATCGGGTGCATGCCCATGCCGCGGGCCGCGTCGACCGGCGCCGGGTCCACGCTCCTGATCGCCTCGAACGTGGTGACCAGGATCGGCGCGACGGCGAGCGCCACCAGCGGGATCATCGCGGGGGTGGTGCCGATCCGGTGCAGCCAGACCGTCATCAGCACCAGCAGGCCGAAGCTGGGCAGCGCGCGGGCCGCGGTGGAGAAGGCGGCGAGGATGTAGCCGCCGCGCCCGGTGTGGCCGGTGAACAGGCCGATGGGCAGCGCGATGGCGGCGGAGATGCCGAGCGCGATCAGGCACACCTGGATGTGCTCGAGCATGCGGTGCGGGATGCCGCCGGAACCGTGCCAGTTGGCGCCGTCGGAGAAGAAGTCGGTGACGAAGTGCAGGACGTTCATCGGACGGCGTCCTCCAGGGCGGCCGGGCCGGCGGACGCGGCCGCCCCCGCGCCGGGGTCGGGTTCCTGCGCCGCGGACCGGACCCGGCGGGCGCCCTTGCGGCCGCGCGGCGCCCACGGCGTGAGCAGCACCTGCACCAGCACGAGCAGCCCGTCCATCACGATGGCGAGCAGCGCAGTGGTGACGACGGACGTCACGATGAGCGGCGTGCGGTGGTAGAACAGGCCGTCGGCCAGCAGGTTGCCGAGGGCGCCCTGGTTGCCGATCAGCGTGCCGACGCTGACCAGGCTGATGCTGGAGACCACGGCCAGCCGCAGGCCCGCGATGATCGCCGGGACCGCGATGGGCAGCTCCACCTGGAGGAAGCGGCGCAGCGGGCCGAAGCCCATGGCGGTGGCCGCGGCGAGCGTCTCCTGCGGCACCGCGCGGGTGCCGTCCACGATGGCCGGCACCAGCAGCACCAGGCTGTAGACGGTCAGCGGGATCATCACCGTGGTCTCGGTGGCGCCGGTGTAGTCGATCAGGACGACGAAGAAGGCCAGCGACGGGATCGCGTACAGCACCGTGGTCACCCACAGCACCGGCGGGTAGAGCCACTTGAAGCGGGCGCACAGCTGGCCCAGCGGCAGCGCCACGACCAGCCCGAACAGCACCGGCAGCAGCGCCTCCTTCAGGTGGACGCCGATCAGCCCGGTGTAGGAGTGCTGGAGGTCGCTGGGGATGTCGAAGTACGCGCTCACGTGGCCGCCTTCGCCAGACCCGTGCCGCGCGCCGCTTGCTGCCGCTCGCGTTCGGCGTGGGCGCTGCGGATCGCCGCGCCGATGGTCTCCTGCGAGGTGACGCCGACCACCCGGCCGCTGCCGTCCACCGCGACCGCCCAGCCGGTGGGCGACAGGACCGCGCAGTCCAGCGCGTCCCGCAGCGACTCCCGGCCGAACTCGAAGGGGCGCCCGTACGGCTGGAGCGCGGCGCGGTCCAGGGCGGCGCCGCCGCCCGCGAGCGCCTTGCGGTCCGCCCAGCCGAGCGGCTTGCCGTCGGTGTCGGTGACCAGCAGGAAGGGCGTCGAGGCGGCCTCGGGGCGCTCGGCGACCTGGGCGGCGGTCGCGTCGACGGCGACCACCGGCGCGGTGGTCAGTTCGAGCCCCGCCGAGGTGAAGAAGGACAGCCGGCGGATGCCGCGGTCGGTGCCGAGGAAGTCCTCGACGAAGGCGTCCGCGGGGTGCGAGAGCAGCTCGTCCGGCGGTGCGAACTGGGCGAGCCTGCCGCCGGTGCGCAGCACCGCGACCATGTTGCCGATCTTGATCGCCTCGTCGATGTCGTGCGTGACGAAGACGATGGTCTTGCCCAGCTCGGCCTGGATGCGCAGCAGTTCGGCCTGGAGGCCCTTGCGCACGATCGGGTCGACGGCGGAGAACGGCTCGTCCATCAGCAGCACCGGCGGATCGGCGGCCAGCGCCCTCGCCACACCCACGCGCTGCTGCTGCCCGCCGGACAGCTGATACGGGTAGCGCCTGGCCAGGCCCGCGTCGAGGCCGACCCGCTCCATCAGCTCCATCGCGCGCTTGCGGGCCCTCGCCTTGTCCCAGCCGAGCATCCGCGGCACGGTCGCGACGTTGTCCACGATGGTGCGGTGCTGGAACAGGCCGGCGTTCTGGATCACGTAACCCATCGACCGGCGCAGGGTGTTGACCGGCTGCGCCTGGACGTCCTGCCCGTCGAGCAGGATCCTGCCCTCGCTGGGCTCCACCATCCGGTTGATCATCCGCAGGGTGGTGGTCTTTCCGCAGCCGGACGGTCCCACCAGCACGGTGATCGAACCGTCGGGGATGTCCAGCGACAACTGGTCGACCGCCACGGTGCCGTCGGGATACCGCTTGGTGACTGACTCTATCCGTATCAAGATCCTGGGTCCCCTTCGGGATGGGGCAAGTCGTGGAGGAGAGCCTATCCCGCGGCGACCGGCACGAGCCGGGTGGCCGAAACGCGGCGGGTCCGTGTTCACACAACCGCAATGTCGCCCCCGCGCCGGGCCCGTGCCGAGGGGCGGGGATCATGGGTCGACGGTGCGTACCGGCAGACGGCGATGGGTGGAGCAGCGATGACGACGACGGCCGCGGCGACGGCTCTGGTGGTGCAGAACACGCCGGGCGGCGGCCCCGGGCGCTGGGCGGGCTGGCTGCGCGAGGCCGGCCTCGCGCTCGACGTGGTGGCCGCGTACGAGGACCCGGCGGCGCTGCCGGAGCGCCTCACCCACCAGGCGCTGCTGGTGCTCGGCGGCGGCTACCTGCCCGACGAGGACGCCCGCGCGCCGTGGCTGGCGCGGACCCGCGACCTGACGCGGCAGGCGCTGGACGCGGGCGTGCCGGTGTTCGGGATATGCCTCGGCGGGCAGTTGCTCGCGCACGTCGCCGGCGGCGAGGTGCGCGGGCGTTACGGGCGGCCGGAGTTCGGCAGCACGCCGCTGCGGCTGCGCGCGGAGGCGGCGGACGATCCGCTGTTCGGCGGGCTGCCCGAGGCGCCGCGCGCGATGGAGAACCATGTCGACGCGATCGTCCGGCTGCCGCCGGGAGCGCGGTGGCTCGCGGAGTCCGAGCGCTGTCCGCACCAGGCGTTCCGGGTCGACGGCGCGCCCGCGTGGGGCGTGCAGTTCCATCCGGAGGCGGCGGCCGACCGCATTCAGCGGTGGGATGCCGAGCGGTTGGCGGGGTACGGCGAAGACCGCGCGGTCCTCCACCGCGCGGCCCTCGCGGACGAGGCCGCCTCCGTCCCCACGTGGCGGCGACTCGCCCACGCGTTCGCCCTGCAGGCGACCTCCCGGGCCGCCTGAGCGCGGGTCAGACGGCGGCCGGGGCGGGAGCCCACAGGGCGTCGATGGAGCGCTCGGCCGCGGCGAGGCTCTGCTCGGCGAGGGGGATCAGCTCGGCCATCGCCGGCACCGACTTCGCCAGCGTCAGCTCCGCGGTGATGAAGCGGGGTTCGAGGCCCACCATGGTGAGGCCGTGCGGCAGCCAGCCCTGCGCGTGGTCCCAGCCCTCGCGCGGGGTGCCCTCGCCGTAGCCGCCGCCGCGGGTGGCGATGACGACGAACTCGCGCCCGCCGAGCAGCCCGGCCCCGGCCTCGGGGTCGTAGGCGATGCCGGGGGCGATCAGGTGGTCGACCCAGGACTTGACGGAGCTGGGGGCGCCGAAGTTGTAGAGGGGCAGGCCGAGCAGCACCGCGTCGGCCTCCTTGATCTCGGCGACGAGCTGCTCGCTCAGCGCCCAGGACGCGGCCTGGGCCGGGGTGTGCTGGTCCGCCGGGAGCATGCGGGCGAGGCCGCCCTCGGCGTCGACGTGCGGCAGCGGCTCGCGCCCGAGGTCGCGGTACGTCACGGTGCCGCCGGGGTGCGCCGCAAGCCAGCGCTCGGCGGCCCGCGCGGTGAGCTTGCGGCTCACCGAGTTGTCCCCCTGGATGCTCGAGTCGATGTGCAGCAGCTGAGGCATCGTAAATCCTTCACAGATAGCTTGTGCTCCGTCAATCATTTATAGCACGGCATTCGTGAAGGGGACACAAAGAAGCCCGCCCCCAGGTCAGGGGGCGGGCGGCGCCACGCGGCGACAGCAGGACTACGGTGCGTGCACCGGGGGCGGGGACCCGTAGGAGTCCTCGACGCACGGCTCGGCGGCCGCCGCCGCGCACGCCTCGACGGGGTCGGGCTCGCCGCAGGGCGTGCTGGAGGCCAGCTGCAGCAGCCGGAAGAGCGCCTCGCGCTGCTCCGGGTCGAGGGCGCCCAGCACCTCGTCCTCCGCCGCGGCGAGCGCCGCCTCCGCGCGGGCGAGCTTCTCCGCGCCGCTCGCGGTCAGTTCGACGAGGTGCCGCCTGCGGTCCTGCGGGGAGCGGCGGCGCTCGATCAGGGCGTCGGCCTCCAGCTCGTTGAGCAGTCCGACGACGTTCGTGCCGTCCATCATGAGGGTGCCGGCCAGCGCCTGCTGCGTGCTGCCGCCGGACCCGCGGAGCACGGTGAGCGCGACGAGGTGGCGCGGCCGCAGCCCGAGCGGTGCGAGCACGCTCTCGGCGTGCATGCGCATCCGCCGCGCGAGGTGGTCGAGGAGCGCGCCCGAACGGTGCACCGGCTGCTCGATGACGGGAGGCGTCTCCATGAAGGCAGAGTTTACGCCGATACGAACAAAGCGTCGCAGGCTCAGCCTTCGGCGCCGTCCCCTTCGGCCCCGCCGAAGTCCTCGCTCGCCATCGGATCGGTCTCCCGCGCCCAGCGGGCCCACTCGGCGAGCGCGTCGTTGACGCGGACGGCCGCCTCGAGGGCGATCCGCTGGGCGCGGGCGCGGGGGGCGGCGCCCCCCTCGCCGCGGTCCTTGGCGCCGGCGTAGGACCGCAGGGACCGCGCCGACTGCTCGAACCGCGCCTGCTCCTCGCGCAGCCGGCGGGCCAGGTCCTCGGGCTCCATCAGCCAGAAGAAGAAGGAGCGCAGCAGCGGCTCCATGCGGAAGCTGTGGTCGACCTCGTCCTCGGCGAGCCAGCGGCGCACCTCGACCAGGCCGGCGTCGGTGATGCGGTAGGCGGTGCGGCGGCGCGGCCCGTGGCTGTCGACCTCGATGAGGCCGGCGGTGGCCAGCCGGGACAGCTCGGAGTAGATCTGCGGGTGCTGCGCGGGCCACACCGAGTGCAGGCCCTCCTGGAAGCGGCGGGCCAGGTCGTAGCCGCTGGCCGGGCCTTCTGCCAGCAGGCCGAGCAGGGCATGGCGCAGCGACATCGGCACGCTCCTCTGCGGCGGCGTTCGGGAGCTGTCCATGGTGTCACACCGTGGGCCACGGAAATTCTTGACATGTCGAGATGTACATGTGCCATGTGCACATATACGGCCGTACAGGGTCCGACCCGAGGGGGCTACTGGGACCGGAGGAGCCGGTGGGATTGACAGGTAACTGTCAGGAGGGTTTCCTGTCAGTCCCCCACACCGCCGCTTCGGAAGAGGTGAGCACATGTTGTTCCGTACACGCTTGCGCCTAGGTCTGACCGCTCTGGGAGTCGCCGTCGCCACGATCGCCGCGGCCGCGACGGCCGGCGCGTCGAACTCGGCGGCCGCGCCCGCCGTGGTCGCCGCGGCCGGGCCGACGGCGGCCCAGCTGCTGGCCAAGACCTCGTCGTGCGGCGCCGCGTCGAACGGCAAGTACGCCACCGACGACGGCGGCGCGGCCACCGTGTCGATCTGCAAGAACGGTTCCGCCTACTTCTGGACGTCCGACATGGACATCGACTGCGACGGCGTCACCACCTCGCACTGCAGCCCCTCCACCGATCCCTGGTACCAGGCGCAGACCTCCTTCAACACCTCCACCGGCGCGTACTTCACCTCGGACGTGACCCGCTACTTCGTCATCCCGCTGCCCAGCAGCCGCTTCGACTACCGGTCCGCCGGCATCTCCCCCGGCAGCGTCGCCGCCGTCGTCTACAACGGCAGGGTCGCCTACGCGGTCTTCGCCGACGAGGGCCCCGACGACATCATCGGCGAGGGCTCGTACGCCCTGGCCACCGCGCTCGGCATCGACCCCGACCCCGACACCGGCGGCACCGAAGGACCGGTGACCTTCGTCGTCTTCCCCGGCAAGGTGCCGAACCCGGTCGAGAACAACACGACCATCGACGCGGTCGGCTCGGCCGCGGCGACCACCTGGGTCGGCGCCTCCGGCACCACCGGCGGCACCACCGGAGGCACCACCCCGCCGCCGGCCGGCGGCGGGCAGATCGTCGGCTACGGCGGCAAGTGCGTGGACGTGGCCGGCGCGAGCAGCACCAACGGCGCCGCCGTCCAGCTCTACGGCTGCAACGGCACCACCGCGCAGACCTGGAGCGCCGGCTCCGACGGGACGCTGCGCGCGCTCGGCAAGTGCATGGACGTGACCTCCGCCGGCACCGCCAACGGCGCGAAGGTCCAGCTGTACGACTGCAACGGCACCGCGGCGCAGCACTGGACGCACACCGGCGCCGCCCTGGTCAACGCCGGCTCCGGCAAGTGCCTGGACGCCACCGGTCCCAGCTCGGCGGACGGCACCCGGCTGCAGATCTGGTCCTGCACCGGAGCGGCCAACCAGTCCTGGACGCTGGCCTCCTGACGCGGGGACCGGGCACCTGACGCGGCCCCGGACACGCGGCGGCCCCCACCCCCGGGGGCCACCGCACCGCTCGTCGGACCCCCGCGGCCGCGGCGGCGTAGGGATTTCCCTATGCGTGGACTGTGAGGGTTTCCCGGCGGCGGCCGGTGGCGGACACTGCGGAGGTCTGTCCGCACTCCCCCCACCGCGTGCGGCACCAGCTGCCGCCGCGTGCCTCCACGAGAGGATCCGATGAGACGCAGACTGCTCTCCCTGATCGCGGCGACCGGTACCGCCGGCCTCGCCGTGACCGCCGCCGTCGCGGGCGCCGCACACGCCGCCCCGCCCGCGACGACGGCAGCGGCGCACGCCGCGGCCGCCTGCACGCCCGCACAGATCGTGGGCAACGGCGGTTTCGAGAACGGCACCACGCCCTGGACCAGTTCCAGCGGGGTGATCACCACCGGCGGCGGCCAGAGCGCCCACACCGGTTCGCGGTTCGCCTGGCTGAACGGCTACGGGTCGACCCACACCGACACCCTGTCGCAGTCGGTCGCCGTGCCCGCCGGGTGCAGCACCGCCACGCTCACCGTGTGGCTGCACGTCGACACCGCGGAGACCACCACCTCCACGGCGTACGACAAGCTCACCGCGAAGCTCGGCGCCACCACGCTCGCCACCTACAGCAACCTCGACGCCGGCTCGGGGTACGTCCAGCGCACCTACGACGTCTCGGCGTTCGTCGGGCAGACGGCGACGCTCGCCTTCACCGGCACCGAGGACTCCGGGCTGCAGACCAGCTTCGTGATCGACGACGTGGCGCTGAACACCTCGGGCGACGGCGGCCCGACGACGCCGCCGACCACCCCGCCCACCACGCCGCCCGCGGACTCCACCAGGACCCCGGCGTCGCCCGCGTACACCGTGAACCTGACCAGCGACGCCACCGGCGCGACCTGGAACGGCCACGAGAGCGTGACCTTCACCAACGCCTCCGCGTCCCCGCTGAACGACGTCTACCTGCGGCTGTGGGACAACTACCACGGCTCCTGCCCGACGACGCCGATCACCGTCACCGCCGTCACCGGCGGCACCGCCTCCGCGCTGTCGGTCGGCTGCACGGCGATGGACGTGACGCTGCCCGCGCCGCTGCAGCAGGGCCAGAGCGGCACGATCGGCTTCGACCTGAAGATCGCGGTGCCCAGCGGCGCCGACCGGTTCGGCCGGGACGGCGCCTTCTCCTTCATCGGCAACGCGCTGCCGGTGCTGGCGATCCGCGACGCCGCCGGCTGGCACCTGGACCCGTACACCAACAACGGCGAGGCCTTCTACTCGCTGGCCGCGGACTTCCGGGTGACCCTCGACCACCCGACGAGCCTGCTGGTGCCGGCGACCGGCACCTCGGTGGACACCCCGGGCGCCTCGGGCCGGACCGTCACCACCGCGACCGCCACCAAGGTGCGCGACTTCGCCTGGGCGGCGGGCGCCTTCAGCAAGGTCTCCGGCACCTCGCCGGGCGGCGTGAAGGTCAACGTCTACGCGGTGAGCGGGATATCCACCTCCAGCGCCCAGTCCATGCTGAGCACCTCGGAGTCCGCGGTGGACGCGCACGGGCAGCGCTTCGGCGCCTACCCGTACGGCGAGGTCGACGCCGTGCTCGACAACAACTTCTGGTTCGGCGGCATGGAGTACCCCGGCTTCGTGCTGGACCTGGTGGACAGCAACGCGCTCACCCACGAGCTGGCCCACCAGTGGTGGTACGGCATCGTCGGCGACGACGAGTACAACAACCCCTGGCTGGACGAGGCGTTCGCCGACTACTCGACCGACCTGGCCGAGGGCAAGACCGGCACCGGCTGCTGGAACAGCGTGTCCTGGGCGTCCTCGGCCGAGAAGATCACCAACTCGATGGCCTACTGGGACGCGCACTCCTCGCGCTACTCCACCGTGGTCTACGGCTACGGCAAGTGCGCGCTGCACGACCTGCGGCGGCTCATCGGTGACAGCGCGATGACCACGCTGCTGCGCGGCTACGCGCAGGGCCACTGGTACGGGGTCTCCACGACCGCGGAGTTCAAGGCGGCCGCGCAGGCGGCCACCAGCACCGACCTGACGTCCTTCTGGACCCAGCACCGGATCGACGGCTGACCCGGGCCTGTCGGGTGGATCCGCGCGGCGACGCGACGCCGCGGAGATCCACTTCGGACAGGCAGGCGTGGTGGCGGGCCGCGGGTCCGCACGCGAGACAGGCCCTGGCCGCACCGGCGGATACCGGTGCGGCCAGGGCCTGTCGGGTGGTGCGGGTCGGGCCGAGCGGGGCGGGACCGCGTCCCCGCGGGGGTGTCAGTGGCCGAACAGGTGGCGGGCGTGCCGGCGGTGGGTCGTCCCACTGCCGTTCTCGCCGCCGTCGTCGACCGTGGCGCCGCTCTCCGCGGTCGCCATGTCCCGCTCGTGGTCGTGGTCCCGGTCGGCCACCAGGTCCCCTTCGTGGGTGGCCGCGACGTCCCGTTCGCGGTCGGCGGCCAGTTCGCCCCTGCCCGCGGCCGCGTCGTCCTCGTCAGCGGCCACGTGCTCGGCGTGGATGCGGTCGAGCCGGGCCGCCAGCTCGTCGCGCTCCCGGGCGGTGGCGTCCGCGTCCCGCCGGGCGGTCCGCAGCTTGCGGCCGCGGCGGCGCTGCATCGCCGTCCCGGCCAGGGTCATCAGCACGCTCAGGCAGAAGATCAGGGCGAGCGCGAGGCCCGCACAGAAGATCTCCACCCCGTTCATGGTCGCGATGTGGTGCCCGAGCACGGTCACGTCGTGCTCGGCCCCGCCTCCGAAATTGTCGGATATGACGAGCCCGACGAACGCGGCGGTGCAGACCAGGAGCAGCAGTCCCAGGATCAGCATGGCGTTCACCTCCGATAGTGCGCTGCTGTGTGCTCGGCTACCCCCGGTACGCACCGGCACGCACCCGGTCTCGCCGGGCCCGCCGCGCCCGCCGCGGGTCCGGAACCGGAAACCGGGCGGCGCCGTCCAACCGCCGGCCGGGAAGGACCGCGGGAAAGCGCGGCGCCGAACGGGCGACGGGGTACGGGGAACGGGGAGGGCGTATGAGGTCACCACGAAGGGCACGGCCGGGGCCGCGGGCGGGGCGAACCGCCGTACGCCGGGGGGGCGTCGGCCTCGCCGCGCTGCTCGCGCTGACGGCGCCGCTCGCCGGCTGCACGTCGTCGGGGTCCGCGGGCGGCGGCGACGCGGACTGCGCGTGGGTGCTCTCCTATGACGCGCACACCTACGTCCCGCTGCCGGGCCAGGGCGCCCCGCGGCACTGGCGGCACTCGGGCGCGCGGCTCGGCACCGGCGCGCTGCCCGGCTGCGACGAGGGCCGCGGCAAGGACCCGGACCAGCAGGTCGCCGTCTACCGGCTGGCCGGGGTGGACCCGGGCCAGGCGGTCATCACGCAGGACGACGAGATCGGCGTCCGCGACCCGCGCCAGGTGCCCGACGCCCTGCGGCCCGCCGCGCCCGCCGGCGCCACGGCCGCGGCCGGCGCCCCGGCCGGGTAGCGCCCCGCCGTCAGCTCAGCCGCAGTGCGGCCTCACGGACCGCGGCGGCGTCACGGCGGACCTCGGCGAGGCCCGGCAGCGGCGGGCCGCCCGCGGTCAGCTGGGCGGCCCAGGCGAGCAGTTGGCGGCGGAACCCGGTGTGGCCGGGCTCGGCGGTGCGCGTCTCGCGGGCGCCGAGCCCGGTCGCCGGGTCCCAGCTGTCGACGTGCAGCGTCGCGCTCTCGTCCCTGGCGTAGGGGGAGGGCAGGGTGAGGGTGGCCACCGAGTCCTCCGCGGTGAACTCCAGCACCTCGCGGTAGCGGCGGTGTCCCGGCAGCCGCTGGTGGGCGACGTCGACGGCCAGCCGCCGGGACGGCCGCCAGCGGCATCCGACCGAGTCGCCGTCCGCCCACTGCTCGGCGTGCAGCAGCCGGCCCTCCAGCGCGAGCCCGCTGCCCGCGAGCACCGCGTGCACCAGGTTGACCTGGTGGATCAGCGAGCCGCCGAGCCCGCGGGCGTACGCCTCCCGCTGCACCGCGTCCGCCCGCGGGCCGAGCGCCCTGGCCAGCGCGGCCTCGGCGGGCGGCGGTTGCGGCCCGAACGGCGGCGGGTCGTACGGCAGCAGGTGCGCGACCTGGTGCGGCGCGTTGGGGTCGTGGATGTCGACGGTGAGCCGGCGGCCGCGCGCCAGCCGGGCCCGGCAGTGCGCGACGAAGAGCGCGACGACCGGGTCGTGGCGCTTCATGTACCCGGCGGCGACCGGGACCGCGGCCGCCCGCTCGGCCGCGATCAGCTCGTCGATCTCGGCGGGGTCGAGCGAGACGGGCTTCTCGCACAGCACCGGGAGCCCGCGCGCCAGGCACTCGCCGACCACCGCGCGGTGCGTCCACCAGGGCGTGCAGACCAGCGCGGCACGCGCCCCCGCCCGTACCGCCTCGTCCAGGTCCGCGGCGTGCACGGCGTCGGGGAAACCCGCGGCGCGGACCGCGGCCGACCGCACCGGGTCGCCCTCGACCACGGCGGCGAGCCGGACCGCACCCGGCAGGTCGCGGATCTCGCGCAGGTGCGCGGCGTGCGCGACCTTGCCGGCGCCCACCAGTACCACCGGCAGCGGCCCGCCGCCCGGCGCGGGACGGGCGTGCGCCGGGGGCGCGCCGGCCGGCTCGTGCGACGTCGTCATGCGCTGCTCCCCTCCCGGCTCTGGCTTCTCCAGCCCTCATGATCGATTATGGACCAGGGAGAGCGGGCACGAATGGGGAGTCCCGTACCGAGAAACCAAGATGAACGCCACGGCACATTGGCACCTTCGGGACGGATGCGCCCTGAAGGGACTCGCCCGGCATTGAAGAAGCGCAGGCGCCGACTCGACTGCTGGCATGTGCCAGAACCGTTGCTAAAGTCGTTTCCGGCGCGGTCGTGAGACCGCACACGGACCCGGGTCCGCGACGCGGTGACGAAAGGGGGAAGCCGTGGCCAGTGTTGCTCGCAGCGGTGGGGCGGATGCGGCGGATGCCGGGCTCGCGCTCTACCAGGCGCTGCGCGCCAGCGGATCGACCGCGCCGGAGAAGGCCGTGGCAGGACTGGGCCTGACCGAGTCGGAGGCCGCGGCCGGCTGGGCGGAGCTGGAGGAACTGGGGCTGATACGGCCGGGCCGGGTGCCCGAGGAGATCGTGCCGGTGGAGCCGGACACCGCGCTGATCGGGCTGCTCGCCCGGCAGCGGGAGGCGCTGCGGGTCCAGCGCGAGGAGCTGGCGACGATCGTCGAGGCGGCCGAGTCGCTGATGGACCGCTACCGCCCCGCGGTGCTGCGCGAGACCGCGGAGATCGAGGTCGAACTCATCACCCGGGACGACCGCCGCCGGCAGTTCGTGCAGGATTTCGACGCGACGGTCACCGAGTCCATCGGCTCCATGCATCCGGGTCCGCTGCCGCCGAGTGAAATTCTCTCGGGCGCCCTGGAAGAGGACAAGAGACTCATCGGCCGTGGAATTCGCGTGCGCTCCATTTACAGCCAGAGCATTAATTCCGCACCGCGTCAGCGTAAATACCTCTCGGATCTCTCGACCATCGGCGTGGAAGTCCGGCTGGCCACCCACGTGCCGTTCGATCTGCTGATCGCCGACTCGCACAGCGCACTGGTTCTGGCCAATCCCGAGGACCCGGCGGGACCCGCCGTGGTGGTCCGCGGGCCGGCGCTGGTCCGCTCCTACGTGGCGCTGTACGAGGACTGCTGGCTGCGCTCGGTGCCGTACTCCGCCAAGGCCGCCGGGAGCTTCGACACCGACGGCGAGTTGACCGAACAGCATCGCACGACGATGCGACTTCTGGCCAACGGGCTGACAGATGAGCGAATCGCGCGCAAACTAGGGGTCTCACTGCGCACTGTGAGTCGCCTGGTGTCTGAGATCATGCGATACCTCCAGGCGGACAGTCGCTTCCAGGCGGGCGTTCTCGCCTCCGCACACGGGCTGATTTGACGTTCGCATTTACGCCATGGCGCGTACGCGCAGTACCGGAGCCTGGCGTTCTACTGTCTGATTTTGCCACCATTGGCGGAGTTACGTGTGGCTGCATACCCTCGCGAGCGCACTACCCCTTCTCAGTCCCACTAAGGATTTCGATGTCGCGTATCCGGCACACGACGCACGTGTCCGCTGTCGCCGCGCTGGTTCTGATCCTGTCATCAGCAGCCGGAGCGACCGCAGCCATCGCGGACGACGACCCGTCCGCATCCCCCGCCGCCTCTGCCACCACCGCGGTCGCCGACGACGCGATAGCGCCGGCCGTATGGTTCCCGGCCACCACGCCGCACGCGACCCCCTCGGTCTGGTTCCCGACCGCCGCCGCAACCGAAGGCTCTCCGGGGGTGTGGTTCCCGGGCATTGCGACCGCCTCGCCGGCCGTCTGGTTCCCGAGCGCCGCTTACACGCCGACCGACGTCCCGACCGCGGGCTCGCCGGAGATCTCCGCGTGACTCGGGGGACGTGAAGCGAACTCCTATTCCGCTCTTCCGCTGTACGGCCCGTGATGATTCGCGGGCCGTACAGCGTTTTTGTGGGGGGAACTCGTGGGTGAGTCGCACAGCGGAAGTGAGCGGGCAGGCAGGCCCGGTGAGTTGGGGCCCGGTGAGGTGGGGCCGAGCCGAGTGGGGGGAGTGGGGACGGAGGGGGTGCGGGCCGGTCAGGCGCCGCAGTGGCCGACGGCGAGTCGGTCCTGGGAGCCCCGGCTGACCGCCATGGCCCGCCGGAGCAGTGCGTCGATCTCCGTCGCCGCGTCGTCGGCGGCCGGGTGTACGGCCAGCCAGCCGAGGTGGCGGCGGAGGAAAGCTGCGAGGGCCGGCACCGTCCGTAGGGGGAGACGGACGGTGCGGCCCTCGACTATCAGATCGGCCCAGGAGGCGAGAGTGCCTCGAATAGCGGCGCGCGCTTCGACAGCCGGCCCGTTCAGGGGGATGCCGGGCCGGTCGATGCCGGTCACTCGGTCGCCGGAGTCCGGCGCCGGTACGAGCGCAACCTCCAACTCGCCGTATACCCGGGGAAGCAAGGCGAGTTGCCGATCCAACCGCTCCTGGCAAGGAACGCACAGGGCAGGGTCCGTGTCGACACAGAGGTGTCCGCTACGGAACTCGATCTCCTGCACTGCCGCTGTCCCTTCCTCGCTTGGTGCGGTAATGAGAGCTTCGCAGCGGCGGGTGACCCCGACAATGTCCACCGACCGGCCGGTACCTGCCATGGCGCATTCGCGCATCTAGTGGGGGCCGTCCGGCTCGCTCCCGGGAACGAACCGCAGGTCACAGGGGGTCACCGGGGTCACATATGCCCCGTGTCGGTCAGTTCGGGAGGCGGGCCTCGATCGCCGAGGTGACCTCGTCGGACTCCGGCAGGACGCGCGGGCGGAACCGGCCGGCGACCGTGCCCTCGGCGTCGACCAGGAACTTCTCGAAGTTCCAGGTGATGTCCCCGGCCTCCCCCTCGGCGTCGGGGGCCTGGGTCAGCTCGGCGTAGAGCGGGTGCCGGTCCGGGCCGTTGACGTCGACCTTCTCGACCATCGGGAAGGTGACGCCGTAGGTGGTGGAGCAGAAGGTCTGGATCTCCTCGGCGCTGCCGGGCTCCTGGCCGCCGAACTGGTTGCAGGGCACGCCCAGCACTGTGAAGCCGCGGTCGGCGTAGCGCTGCTGGAGCCGCTCCAGCCCCTCGTACTGCGGGGTGAGGCCGCACCGGGAGGCGACGTTCACCACGAGCACGGCCTTGCCGCGGTGGTCGGCCAGCGAGGTGGCCTTGCCGTCGAGGGTGGTCAGCGGGATGTCGTAGAGGGTGCTCACAAGGCTCTCCTGGAGGGCGCGGCGAAAGGGGCGGGGACGGGACGGGAAAGGGGGGTGCGGGCTGGCGCTCAGCCGTCCTGGACGAGGATGCCGAGGGTCGCCGCCAGGTGCGGGGCGAGGTCGAGCAGCTGGGTGGGGCTGACGACGGCGCCGCGCAGGCTGTCGTACCCGTCGGCGAGGTCGATGGCCACCGCGCCGCGCAGGTCGGTCTTCTTCAGCGCCGCGCGGCCGAACCTGGCCCGCTCCAGCCGGCTGCCCGGGAAGGCCACCCGGTCCAGCGCGGCCTCCCCGAAGTCGACGTCGCGCAGCACGCAGTCCTCGAAGACCACCTCGTGCAGCGCGGCCGTGCGCAGGTTCACCGAGTCGAGCTTGCAGCGGCGGAAGACCACCCGGCGCAGGATCGCGCCGAACGCCTCGACGCCGGCCAGCGAGCAGCCGATCAGCGCCGAGTCCAGCCAGTCGGTGTCGGCGAGCGAGACGCCGGTCAGCCGGGTGCCCGACGCCCACACGTCGTTGAACCGGGCGCGGCGCAGCCCCGTCCCGGAGAAGACGCAGTCGGTGACCGCGGACTCCAGGAAGCGCGAGCCGCCGGCCGCGTCGTCCTCGAAGGCCAGCCGGTCGAAGTGGACCGTGTCGTAGTCCCCTTCGACGGCCAGCGGGCCGCTGTGCGGCCGCAGCAGACCGGCGTACGGCAGGTCGGCGAGTTCGTCCGGAGTGGTCACACAGTCAGCCTACGTCGGGCCTGTGACACGCGTCCCCGGCCCCCGGCCCGGCCGCCGCAGCGGGCGCCGCGGCGCCGTGCGGCGCGTCCACCAGAGGCACGGAGCGCCCTCGGAAACCCGTCCTTCACGGACATAACGGCCTTGCGTTGCTAGCGTTGCGGCCCATGACGGCACCGTCGGCGACCGCCCCGCCCGCACCTCCCCCGGCCCCGGCGGCCGAGCGGCCCGCCCGGCGCGGCGTCGAGCTGTCGCTGATCGTCGCCGCCGTGCTGATCTCGATGGCCGGCTACGCGCAGGTGGGCCTCGCCAAGGACGGCGCGGTCCCGCCCGGCACCGTCGGGTACGGCGCCGGGCTCGCCGGGCTCGCGCTGATCGCGCACGTGGCGGTGCGCGCCCGCGCCGCGTACGCCGACCCGCTGCTGCTGCCGATCGCGGTGCTGCTCAACGGGATCGGCCTGGTGCTGATCTACCGGCTCGACCTCGAACCCTCCCTCGGCGCGCGGGCGGCGCCCGCGCAGCTGGTCTGGTCGGCGACCGGCGTGGCGCTGTTCACCGTGG
Source organism: Actinacidiphila polyblastidii (assembly GCF_036353415.1). Taxonomy (NCBI): domain Bacteria; kingdom Bacillati; phylum Actinomycetota; class Actinomycetes; order Kitasatosporales; family Streptomycetaceae; genus Actinacidiphila; species Actinacidiphila polyblastidii. The sequence goes on along the minus strand of NZ_JAZEWV010000010.1, from coordinate 147,907 downwards.
TGGTGCTGGCGCTGCGCGACCACCGGGTGCTGGCCAGGTACGCGTATCTGAGCGTGACCGCGGCGCTCGCGCTGCTGGTGGTGCCGATCTTCTTCCCGGCGGTGAACGGCGCCAGGATCTGGGTGCGGTTGGCCGGCCTGTCCCTCCAGCCGGGCGAGTTCGCCAAGGTGCTGCTCGCGGTCTTCTTCGCCGGCTACCTGTCGGCGAACCGCGCCGCGCTGGCCTACGCGGGCCGCCGGGTGCCGTGGCTGCGCCGGCTCCAGCTGCCGACCGGCCGGGTGCTCGGCCCGGTGCTGGCGATCTGGCTGGCCAGCGTCGGCGTGCTGGTGCTGGAGCGCGACCTGGGCACCTCGCTGCTGTTCTTCTGCCTGTTCGTGGTGATGCTGTACGTGGCGACCGGGCGCACCGGCTGGATCGCGGTGGGGCTGCTGCTGGCGGCCGCGGGCGCGATGGCCGCGGGGTCGCTGGAGCCGCACGTGCACACCCGGGTCGAGGACTGGCTGCACCCCTTCGGCACCATCGACGCCGGGCTCGGCCCCAACCAGCTGGCGCAGTCGCTGTTCTCCTTCGCCGGCGGCGGCGTGCTCGGCGCCGGCCTCGGCCAGGGCTACTCGTACACCATCGGCTTCGCCGCCAAGTCGGACTTCGTGCTGGCCACCGCGGGCGAGGAGCTGGGCCTGGCCGGGCTGTGCGTGCTGCTGCTGCTCTACGCGCTGCTGGTGGACCGGGGGTTCAGGGCGGGACTGGCGCTGCGGGACCCGTTCGGCCGGCTGCTGGTGACCGGGCTCGCGTCGATCCTGGCGCTCCAGGTGTTCGTGATCACCGGCGGGGTGATGGACCTGATCCCGCTGACCGGTATGGCGATGCCGTTCCTCGCGCAGGGCGGCTCCTCGGTGGTCGCCAACTGGATCATCGTGGCGGTGCTGATCAGGGCGAGCGACCGGGCCCGCCGCCCGGAGCCCGACCCGGCGCCGCCGGAGCCGCCCGAGCCCAGCGAGCAGCCGTCAGAGAGCAGGACCGTGTGAACCGCTGCATCCGGCACTCCGCCGCCTTCTGCTTCCTGCTGCTGCTCGCGCTGCTCGTCAACGCCTTCCGCGTCCAGGTGGTCAGAGCGGGCGCGTTCGACGCCGATCCGGCCAACCGGCGGATCGCGGTGGCCCGCTTCCACGACCCGCGCGGCGACATCCTCGTCGGCGAGCGGCGCGTCACCGGATCGCACGCCACCGGCGGCCAGTTGCGGTTCGAACGCACCTACGCCGACGGCCCGCTGTACGCGCCGGTGACCGGCTTGTCCTCGCAGACCTACGGCACCACGCTGCTGGAGGGCACCGAGGACGCGGTGCTGGCGGGCAGCGACCCGAAGCTCGCCTCCAAGCCGCTGTGGAACGAGCTGACCCGGGCCCGGCAGCGCGGCGGCGACGTCCACACCACCGTCGACGCGGGGGCGCAGCGGGCCGCGTTCGACGGGCTGGACGGGCGCAGGGGCGCGGTGGCGGCGCTCGACCCGGCGACCGGCCGGATTCTGGCGCTGGTCAGCTCGCCGTCGTACGACCCCGGGATGCTCTCGGGCGCCGGGCCGTCCGCCGGGCAGGCGTGGACCGCGCTGACCTCGGCGGCCGACCAGCCGATGCTGGACCGGGCGATCCGGCAGACCTACCCGCCGGGTTCGACGTTCAAGGTGGTGACCGCGGCGGCCGCGCTGGAGGCCGGCCGGGTCACGGACCTGCACGCGCGCACCGACTCCCCCGACCCGTACACCCTGCCGGGCACCACGGTGGGGCTGAGCAACGAGTCGCGCGGCTGCGCCGACGCGAGCGTCTACGACGCCTTCCGGATCTCCTGCAACACCGTCTTCGCCAAGCTCGGCGCGGACCTCGGCTCGGACGCGGTGGTGGCGCAGGCGGAGCGGTTCGGCTTCAACGACAGCCGGCTGCGGGTCCCGCCGCGGGTGGCGACCAGCTCCATCGACACCGGGATGAGCCGGGACCGCACCGCGCTGTCGTCGATCGGCCAGTACGACACCACCGCGACGCCGCTGCAGATGGCGATGGTCGCCGCGGCGGTCGGCGACGGCGGCCGGCTGATGACGCCGTACCTGGTCGACCGGGTCACCAACCACAGCGGGGTGACCGTCTCGACCACCCGGCCCAAGGCGCTGCGGCAGGCGGTGAGCGCGCGCACCGCGCGGCAGTTGCAGCAGCTGATGGAGGCGGTGGTGACCCGCGGCACCGGCGGCAACGCGGCGATCCCCGGGGTGGCGGTGGGCGGCAAGACCGGCACCGCACAGCACGGCGCCGCCAACAAGGGCACGCCGTACGCCTGGTTCATCAGCTACGCCCGCCGGCCGGGCGCCGCGCACGCGGCGGTCGCGGTGGCGGTGGTGGTGGAGGACGCGGAGGCCGACCGCGCGGACATCTCCGGCGGCGGCAACGCGGCGCCGATCGCCCGGTCGGTGATGGAGGCGGTGCTCGGGTCGCCGGCGCCGGCGGCGGCCTTCAGTCCACCTTCGGGAAACTGAACGCGTAGCCCTGCTGCCTGAGCCACGTCAGCGACTCGCCCAGGGCCTTGACGGTCTGCGTGCGGTTGCCGCCGCCGTCGTGGAAGAGGATCGTCGGGCCGTTGTGGATCTCGTCCTTGAGGGTGCCCAGGATGACGGGCACACCGGGCCGGTCGAAGTCCTTGGTGTCGATGTTCCAGCCGAGCGGGCGCATGCCGTGCTGCGCGGCCAGGGCGCGGCTCGGCGGGGTGAAGGCGCCGCCGGGCGCGCGGTAGTAGTAGACGCGGGCGCCGCCGGAGGCCTGCTCGATCATCGACAGCGCGTCCATGATCTCGGACTTCTGGTAGGCGAACGGCTTGTGGTCCATCGTCGTGTCGTGGTGCACGGTGTGGTCGCACAGCCGGTGGCCCTGCGCGACGACCTGCTTCACCAGGTCGGGGTGGGCCCTGGCCTGCGGGCCGATCATGCAGAAGGTGGCGTGCACGTGGTGCTGCCTGAGCACCTGGAGGACCTTCGGGGTCCACACCGGGTCGGGGCCGTCGTCGATGGTGATGTTGACCGCCGGGCCCGCCGCCTCGGTGGCGTGCTGGATCGAGTCCGGCACCGGGGCCACGGTCGGGGCGGTCGGGCGTATCGGCGGGTGCGATCCGGTGGTCGTGGCGCCGGCGCCGCTCGCGGGCCGGCCGCTGACGGCCGGCGCGCCGGCCCCGGACCTCCCGCCGGAGCCCGGCGCCAGCAGCGCCGAGGCGACCGACGCGATGACCACCACCAGCGCGGCCAGGCTCACCGCCACCCACTGAGGTGCCGCCTTGACCCGTGCGAGGGTGCCCCGCTGTTCCGTCATGTGTGTCCCCGCCTGACTGTGTCGTCGCTCGCGCTTGTCGCGCGGCCCGCCCGCGGACCCGCGCGGACCCCGCAGATCGGTCGGCTCATCTGATCTGCGCACGAAGAGATGCGACGGCCCAGGATACGGTTCCGTGTCCGGTGCCGAGACGGCCGGCTGTTGCAGAATCAGGACGTCGGGACGCGTCGGAGCACGTCGGGGCACGGGGGCGGATGTGCGGGGGCGGCGGGCCCGGGTTCGGACGCGGGGGCGGTCAGGGAGCCGCCGACAGGCCGGTGCAGGTGCGGAGTTGGGCGAGCCGGTCGGTGATGCGGCGGCCGGCGGCGCCCGTCTGCGGCTCGGCGACGCCCGAGGAGTCGACGAGGGCGGGTGTGAACCGGGCCCCTGCGACGCGGCCGTGGCGGACGGTGAGCGTGGTCACGCCGGTCTCGTCGGAGTGCGGGTAGGGCGAGGACCCGTACCAGAGGAAGTTGCCGAAGCCGTAGCCGACGAAGGTCGGGCCGAGCATGCCGGAGCCGAGCATCACGTGCGCGTGGGTGCCGACGACCGCGGTGGCGCCGGCCGCGGACAGCTCGGCGGCCAGTGACTTCTGCTCGGCGCCGGGGCAGCTCTGGCCCTCGGTGCCCCAGTGCAGGTAGACCACGACGACGTCGGCCCGCGCCTTGGCGCTCCTGACCGCGGCCAGCAGCCGCGGCCGGTCGAGGGCCGAGGCTATGCCGGGTCTGCCGGGCCCGGCGCGCCAGTTCTCGTTGGTGATGTCGTCGACCTGGCTGGCCGCGACGACTGCGAGCCGGACGCCGTTGGCGGTGGTGCGGTACGGCGCGTACGCCTCGGTGTCGTCGGCGCCGATGCCGATCACCGGGATCGGCGAGGCGTGCTTGGCGGCGAGGCTGTCGGCCAGGCCCTGGGCGCCGTAGTCGACGGAGTGGTTGTTCGCCATGGTGACCGCGTCGACGCCGGAGCCCTGGAGCGCGCCGAGCGCCCGCGGCGTCGTACGGAAGTGGTAGATCTTCGGCTGCGGGGCGCCGCGGTCGGTGATCGCGGACTCCAGGTTGACCATCGCGAAGTCGGCGGCGGACAGCGCGCCGGACATCGGGCCGAGCGCGGGGTCGGCGGTGAGCCGGGCGGCGGTGCGCTCGGTGAAGTGCACGTCGCCCGCGAAGGCGAGGGTGATGGTGCCGGGCGGCTCCGCGCGGCGGGTGGCGGACGGCGCCGCGCCGGACGCGGCGGAGGAGGCGGAGGCGGACGGGACCGGGCCGGCCGTCCGGCCGGCGGCCGCGTCGGCGGGGCTGCCGCCGCGGCCGGGCAGCAGCAGGAACGCGGCCAGCGCGGCGGCGAGCACACCGGCCCCGGCGACCGCGGTGTTCCTGCGGCGGCGGCGCTGCCTGGCGCGACGGGCCGCACGCCGCGATCCCGCTCCCTCGTTCATCGGACAAGCGTACGATGCACCCCTTGCGCGCGCCCGGGGCGGTCAGCCGGACGTGGCCGCGCCCTCCGCGACGGCCTGCTCGACCTCGGCGACGCGGGCCTGCTCCTCCTGCGCGAAGCGCTCCGCGTCCAGCCGCAGGGCGACCTCCTCGTCCTCGGCCATCAGCAGGTCGAGGTTGGAGTCGCCGAGGTCGAAGACCCCCATGTCCAGGTACGCCTTCTGCAGCCGCGGCCCCCACAGGCCGATGTCCTTCACGCACGGCACGATCCGGCTGAACAGCAGCTTCCTGAACAGGTGCAGGAACTCCGACTTCTCGGTCAGCTCGGCGGCCTCCGCGGTCGGGATGCCGAAGTTCTCCAGCACCTCGACGCCGCGCAGCCGGTCCCGCATCAGGTAGCAGCCCTCGATCACGAACTCCTCGCGCTCGCGCAGTTCGGCGTCGGACAGCTGCTGGTAGTGGTCGCGCAGCGCCATCCGCCCGAAGGCCACGTGCCGGGCCTCGTCCTGCATGACGTAGGCGAGGATCTGCCGCGGCAGCGGCTTGGTGGTGGTGTCGCGGATCATGCCGAAGGCGGCCAGCGCCAGGCCCTCGATGAGCACCTGCATGCCGAGGTAGGGCATGTCCCAGCGGGAGTCGCGCAGGGTGTCGCCGAGCAGCGCCTGCAGGTTGTCGTTGACCGGGTAGAGCATGCCGATCTTGTCCCGCAGGAAGCGGCCGTAGATCTCGGCGTGCCGGGCCTCGTCCATGGTCTGGGTGGCGGAGTAGAACTTCGCGTCCAGGTCGGGCGCGGACTCCACGATCCGGGCCGCGCACACCATCGCGCCCTGCTCGCCGTGCAGGAACTGGCTGAACTGCCAGGAGGTGTAGTGCTGTCGCAGCAGTCCGCGGTCGCGCTCGCTCATGGCGTCCCAGTACCGGGTGCCGTAGAGCGACATCGCCTCGTCCGGGGTGCCGAGCGGGTCGTACGGGTCGACCTCCAGGTCCCAGTCGATCCTGCGGACCGCGTCCCACTGCTTGTCCTTGCCCTTCTGGTAGAGGGCGAGCAGGCGGTCCCGGCCGTCGTCGTACTCCCAGGAGAATCGGGCCGAGCCCTGCGCGGGGACCTGCCAACTCCACTCGGCCGGCTGCTGCGTGTAGAGATCCTGCGACGACATCGGGCGGCTCCCGGGGTCTTGACGAGCTTGTTGACACAGAGTCTCATAAGGCGGGTACCCGTGGTAACCCCCTTGCGCCGGAGGCATTTTCGGTATGGACGCCGCACTGATCGACCGCGAGAGGACCGCGGAACGGCTGCTCGCCGCCTCCGCGAAACACTCCTTCGACCCGGACACCGAGCTGGACTGGGAGGCGCCCTTCGAGGAGGGCAAGTGGTTCTGGCCGCCTGAGCTGGTGTCCCTCTACGACACCCCGCTGTGGCACCGGATGCCGCTGGAGCAGCAGATCGAGCTGAGCCGGCACGAGGTCGCCTCGCTCTGCTCGATCGGGGTGTGGTTCGAGACGATCCTGATGCAGCTGCTGCTGCGGCACACCTACGACCAGGAGCCGACCTCGGCGCACGTGGCGTACGCGCTGACCGAGATCGCCGACGAGTGCCGGCACTCCAAGATGTTCGCCCGCGCGGTGACCAAGATGGGCACGCCGACCTACCGGCCGTCCCGGCTCGACCACACGCTGGGCCGGGCGATGAAGACCGTGTCCACCACGCCGGGCTCGTTCACCGGCACGCTGCTCGCCGAGGAGATCCTCGACTGGATGCAGCGGCTGACCTTCCCCGACGAGCGGGTGCAGCCGTTCATCGCCGGCGTGGCCCGCATCCACGTCGTCGAGGAGTCCCGGCACATCCGCTACGCCCGCGAGGAGCTGCGCCGGCAGATGCGGACCGCGCCGCGCTGGGAGATCGCGCTCACCCGCCTCTCGGGCGGCCAGGCGGCCCGCGTCATCGCCCGCGCGCTGATCAGCCCGCAGGTCTACGCCTCGGTGGGGCTCGACCCGGCCGAGGCGGTCGCCGCCGCCCGCAACAGCCCGCACCGGCGCGAGGTGCTGCGGCAGTCGGCCAAGCGGCTGATGGACTTCTTCGACGAGGTCGGCATGTTCCACGGACCCGCCGAGCGGCTGTGGCGGGCGTCGGGCCTGCTGGGATAGGGCCGCGCCGGGAGCGGGGCGCGGGATCGGGCCGCGGGGTCAGCCGCCGGGGCGGTCCGCGCCGTCGCCGGGCGGGTCCGCGCCGTCGCCGGGCGGCTTCGCGAGGTGGGCGACCAGCGGCGCCAGCGGGGCGAGCCGGCGGACCAGCACGCCGGCCGGGCTGTCCGGGGTCTCCTCGGCGAGCGCAGGAGCCGCGGCGTCCGCGGTCTCCTGGTCCCGGGCGGCGGTGACCAGCAGCAGCGCGGTGAACTGGTCGACCAGCCAGTCCCGTACGTCCGCCCGCGGCGGGCGCTTGCCCTCGTCCAGCCAGATCAGCGACACCGCCTCGACCGAGGCGATCCACGCCCTGACCATGGTGGCCAGCCGGGGGCCCGGCCTGGCCACCCCCAGATGGTGCAGCACCTGCTGGACCGCGCGGCGCCGCACGCCGTCCACGACCGCCCCGGTGCGGCCGTCGCCGGCGACGCCGCCGCCGCGCATCAGGGCGGCGTAGGCGGCGTCGTGCTCGTCGACGTAGTCCAGGTAGCGGTCGAGCACGTCGGCCAGCCGCCGGGTCGGCGCGCCCTGCGGCGCGACCGCGAAGCGCCCGATCAGCTCCTGGGCGGCGCCCTGGATCGCGGCCTCGTACAACTGCTGCTTGCCGCCGGGGAAGTAGCGGTACACCAGCGGCCGGGAGACCCCGGCGGCCGCCGCCACGTCGTCCACCGAGACGTCCTCCGGGCGACGGTGCCCGAAGAGGTCGACCGCGGCCGTGAGGAGCTGGGTGCGGCGTGCCTCGACGCTCATCCGCCGGTACGCCGGAGCCTCGCTGCTCATGTCCGCAGGGTAGCCGGTCGCCGGGCCCGCCGATCTCTTCCTGCTTGTCCGAAGCCTGCCGCCGCCCGGTCGCGCGCGCCGCGCGGGCGCGTGACAGGGTGGGGGCGTGCGACATGAGGAGACGGAGTTCGTCGGCGGGCCGCTGGACGGCCGGGTGCTGGAGGTCATGGTCGGGATGACCGGCCAGCCGCCGCGCGCGTACAGCGTGCCGGTGCCCGGCGCCGCGGGCGAGCCGGGCGTGACGTACGTCTACCACCGGCAGCCGGGCACTTCCCGGCGCACCCGCTGGGTGTTCGTCTACGACCCCGAGGGCAAGCGGCCGCCGGGCCCCCGGTGGCCGTGGAGCAAACGCCCCTGAAACCACCCGAGTCGCCACGGGAACTGGTCCGGACCATTGACACGATTGGTCTGGACCTGTTTGCTGCGCGGTGACATGCTCATGCGCCCTCTGGACAGAAGGAGCATCCCCCCATGCTCACCGCACCGAGACCCGCTCCGCGCAGGAGATCCCTGGTCGCCGCCTCCGCCGCGCTCGCCGGAGCCGTGGCCGTCGGCGGCCTCGTCGCCCTCGCGCCGACCGCCAACGCGGGCGAGTTCCTGACCAACGGCGGCTTCGAGACCGGCAGCCTGTCCGGCTGGACCTGCGACGCGGGCAGCTCGGCCGTCACCGGCCAGGCCCACAGCGGGACTTACGCCCTCCAGGCCACCCCGGGCGCGAGCTCGACAGGCCAGTGCAAGCAGACCGTCAGCGTCGCGGCGAACACCACGTACACGCTCACCGCGCAGGTCAAGGGCTCGTACGTCTACCTCGGCGTGGACGGCGGCACCAGCACCTGGACGCCCGCCACCAGCGGCGGTTACGCCCAGCTCAGCGTCTCCTTCACCACCGGCGCGAGCCAGACCAGCGCCGCGGTGTACGTGCACGGCTGGTACGGGCAGCCCGCGTACGACGCCGACGACATCTCGCTCCAGGGCCCCGGCGGCGGGACCACCACCCCGCCGACCACGCCGCCCACCACCCCGCCGACGACGCCCCCGACGACGCCGCCCACCACGCCCCCGACCACCCCGCCGACCTCACCGCCCCCCGGCGGCGGGCTGCCCACCCACGCGCTGGTCGGCTACCTGCACGAGACCTTCGCCAACGGCTCCGGCTACACCCGGCTGGCCGACGTGCCGAGCAGCTGGGACATCATCGACCTGGCCTTCGGCGAGACCAGCTCGCCGACCTCCGGCAGCATCCACTTCAACCGCTGCTCGGTCAGCGAGTGCCCCTCGGTGGAGTCCGACGCGGACTTCAAGGCCGCGATCAAGGCCAAGCAGGCCGCGGGCAAGAAGGTCCTGCTGTCCATCGGCGGCGCCAACGGCGAGGTGCAGCTGACCACGGCGGCGGCCCGCGACGCCTTCGTCTCCTCGGTCAGCGGGATCATCGACCAGTGGGGCCTGAACGGCGTCGACATCGACTTCGAGGGCCACTCGCTCTCCCTCAACACCGGCGACACCGACTTCAAGAACCCGACCACCCCGGTCGTCGTCAACCTCATCTCGGCGCTGAAGTCGCTCAAGGCGAAGTACGGCAGCGGCTTCGTGCTGACGATGGCGCCCGAGACCTTCTTCGTGCAGATGGGCTACCAGTTCTACGGCTCCGGGCCGTTCGGCGGCCAGGACCCGCGGTGCGGCGCGTACCTGCCGGTGATCTACGCGCTCCGCAACGACCTGACGATGCTGCACGTCCAGGACTACAACTCCGGGCCGATCATGGGCCTGGACAACCAGTACCACACCATGGGCGGCGCGGACTTCCACATCGCGATGACCGACATGCTGCTCACCGGGTTCCCGGTGGCCGGCAACACCGCGAACATGTTCCCCGCGCTCGCCCCCTCCCAGGTCGGCATCGGCCTGCCGGCCGACGTCAACGCGGGCAACGGCTACACCGCGCCGGCCGCGGTCGACCAGGCGCTCGACTGCCTCACCAAGAGGACCAACTGCGGCGGCTACGCCCCCCACGGCAGCTGGCCCGCCCTGCGCGGCCTGATGACCTGGTCGATCAACTGGGACAAGTTCTCGAACTGGGAGTTCGCGAACAACTTCCACAGCTACTTCGGCTGACGCCCGGGTAGCACCCGCGAACGCGTACGGCCTGGTCCCCGAGGGCGGTGGCCGGGCCGTACGCTTGCGCGGCTCCGCGCCCGCCCGCCGCGGCTGAACCTTCCCGGTCACCGCGCGAGCCGCGGGCCGGAGCGTGACGGAGCCCGGGAGCATGTCCAGCTCCCGGGCTCCAGCTTGCCACCCATTTGCGCACACCGACGGCGTTTAAGAGTCGCGGGTCACGTTGAGATCGACGTGTTCTGCCTTTGAACTACAGCGCCACGAGAGAGGCGCCGGGGGGACTTGAACCCCCATCCGTCGATGTTCGCCCACGCTCGGTCGATCCGGTGTTCGGCGGCGAATACTGAGACTGGAGCGAGAATCTGAGTTTCACGGGGCCGCCTCTGCCAGGCTTGGGCCACCCCCGCACGCGGTGCGGGGAGAGGGATTCGAACCCCCAACTGACACCCCTTCATCAGCTTCGACATCAGTTTCAGCTTGCGCTCATCGCGCACCCTCCGCTCGCGACGGAGGGCGTATGCGGGGGCTACCGGAAGAGATAGCCGAACACCGCGTCGCCGACCCGCTGGTCGGTGACCTCGGTGCTGTTCGCCTCCTCGCGGGCGAACTTGACGGCCTGCTGGAGCTTCTCGACGCGGTCGAGCAGCTCGTTGACCCGCCGGGCGGGCAGCGCGCCGGAGAACTTCACCGTGGTCCAGTAACCGACCGGCACGTCCTCGTAGTACACCTCGACCTGCGCCGGGTGCTTCTCCGTGGCCTCGGCCTTCACGTGGTTGCGTGGAACCTTCTTCGTGCGGATGGTCCGCACCGGGTCCGTCTTCCACGAGTCCGTCGAGGGGTCCAGATTCCACGACTCGGAGGCGTCGAGCACCGGCAGCTTGCGCACGAAGGTGTGCAGGTCGGTGAGTTGCTTCTCCAGGAACAGCAGGTACGGGACCGGCACCTGCGGCAGCAGCACCGTACCGTCGACCACCACGTCCGCGACCGCGGACCGGTTCGCCCAGTCCTTCGTCGCGGTCACGTCGAAGAGCCGCGTCAGCGTCCCTGCCGTCGTGCGCAGAGCGTCCTCGGCCTTGATCTGCACCCGCGTGGCCTCGGGCGGGAGCTGCTCGCCCTCCTCGTCCTTGGGCTGGTAGGTCCGGGAGATGCCGGCCAGCAGGGCGGGCTTCTGCACGTCCTGGTGAGCCTGGGTGAGCTCCTGGAGGGCCTTGGACTTGACGCCCTTTTCGACGGCGATGATCTGATTCAGCTTCGGCACACGGCGAAACCTAACAGCCCCGCGTCGCACGCACATCCGATAAACGCCTTCCCCTCCCTTCGGCTCAGAGGGTCGGCGGCAGGCCGAAGGCGGGGAAGAGCTCCGGGCCGAAGGTGGTGATCTCGGCGATCCGACCACCCGCGATCCGCAGCACGTCGAACTTGAAGGCGCGGTGCACCTGGTCGCCCGGCGCGCGCAGATAGCTCGCCGCGGTCGGCATCCGGTTGGCCCGGGTCGGGACCAGCCGCCAGTTCCCGGCCAGTTCGGGCCCGAAGGCGCGTGCCATCAGCGCGGCCAGCTCGTCGACGCCCTGGAAGCACCTCGGGTGCGGCGGCATCGTCACCCGGATGTCCTTGGCCGAGATGGCGAGCGCCGCGGCCGTGTTCCCGCTCTCGTGCGCCGCGATGAACGCGTCCAGCAACTCCCGCTCGACCGCGCTGGTCTCCCCCGCGCTCCAGTCCGCACGCCGCTGCGGCAACCGCTCGCGCATGCTCGTACGGGCCCGCTGCAGCGCGCTGTTGGCCGCCGCGACCGACGTGCCCAGCATGTCCGCGCACTCCGCGGCCGGCCGGCCCAGCACGTCCCGGGCCACGAAGACCGCCCGCTGCCTGGCCGGCAGCACCTGGAGGGCGGCCAGGAAGGCCAGTTCGATGGTCTCGCGGTCCACCGCCACCGCGTCCGGCTCCTCGCCGGCCGGGGCGATCTCGTCGAGCCGGCCGTCGGGGTACGGCTGCAGCCAGGGCACCTCGGCGAAGGAGGACGGCTCGGTCAGCCGCCGGGACAGCCGCCGCAGCTGGTCCAGGCAGACGTTGGTGGCGATCTTGTACAGCCAGGCCCGCGGCTGCTCGCCCTGGAAGGAGTCCTGCGCCTTCCAGGCGCGCAGCAGCGTCTCCTGCACCGCGTCCTCGGCCTCGTCGTACGAGGCGAGCATCCGGTAGCAGTGCACGTGCAGTTCGCGGCGGTACGGAACGCACCGTGCGGCGAAGTCCTGGTCCGTGTGCGGGACCTCGGTCGCGGGGGTCATGCCCCTGCCTACCGCAGAACCAGGCCCGCCGTCACGTTCAGCACCGTCCCGGTGAGGCCGGCCGCGCGGTCGGAGGCGAGGAACGCCGCGGTCGCCGCCACGTCCGCGACCCGCGGGGTACGGCCCAGCACCGACATCGCGGCGATCCCGGCGAGCGCGGCCTCCGGCTCCGGCGCGTTCGCGCCCGCCACCCGCGCGAGCTTCTCCCGGGTGAGCGTCCCGGCGACGCCCGCGGTCCACATCCCGCACACCCGCACGCCCTGCCGGCCGGTCTCGGCGGCCAGGTAGCGCATGAAGGTCTCCACCGCGGCGTCGGCCGGCCCGGTGCTGCCCATGCCGGGCATGGCGCCGTGCGCGGAACCGGAGTTGAGGTGCAGGATCACACCGGAACCCTGCGCGGCCATCCGGCGGGCGGCCGCGCGGGCGGTGAGGAAAGCGCTGCGCAGGCCGTTGTCGACCGCGCGCAGCAGGTCGTCGGCGGTCATCGCGAGCAGCGGGACGCCCTGGACGTCGCCGCGGGTGGTCAGGTTGAAGGAGACGTCGACCCGCCCGGTCTCGGCGACCACCCGCGCCAGGTGGTCCTCGACCGCCTGCTCGTCCAGCGCGTCCAGCACCGCCGCGTCCGCTCGGCCGCCGGCCGCGGTGATCGCCGCGGCCGCCTCCCGCAGCGGTCCCTCGGTGCGGCCCGCCAGGTACACCCGGGCGCCCTCCCGGGCGAACTCGGCGCCCACCGCGGCTCCGAGGCTGCCGCCCCCGCCGTAGACCACTGCCGTCTTTCCGTCGAGCATCGCGTCCATGTCCGCCTCCGAGCGGTTCCGCGGCGCCCCGTGCGCCGCTGTTCACCGGGTAGAACGGGGTGGGCCGGAAAAACTCATCGGTTCTGGAGGGACGACTGAATTTCACCCCGGTGGGGGTGTCGAAGATATGACGAAGCGTGACATCATCGCGACGGCCGAGGTGTTACCCATGGGTACGGAGGTACGGGATGTCGAGGGCCGACAGGCGGGCGCGGCGCAACGACCGGCAGGACCGCGGGGTGCGGGTCCGCCCCGCCGCGATGTGCGCCGGTGTCCTGTGCGCGGGCACCCTGCTGCTCGCGGCCCTCGCGCCGCAGGCCGCCGCCACGCCCTACGACCCGCCGTCGCAGCCCGCGGTCCCGCTGACCACGCTGCTGTCCCGGCTGCAGAACCTCTACCTGCAGACGGAGTCGGCCACCGAGTCGTACAACCAGGCCCGGCAGATCGCCGACACTCAGCGCGCCCAGGCCGCGGCCGTCGACGGGCAGCTCGCCGACCAGCGGGTCGCGGTCGCCGCGAGCCGCGACCAGGTCGCGGTGCTCGCCAACCGGATGTACCAGCAGGGCGGCGTCTCGCCCTACCTCGCGCTGCTCTCCGGCCGGACCCCGCAGGACTTCTTCGGGCAGCGGCACGTGCTGGACCGGGCGGCCGCCCACCAGAAGCAGGTGCTCGCGGGGCTGACCGCGGGCGAGGCCCGGCTGGCCGCCCTCAACACCCGGGCGCAGCAGGCCCTGGACCGGGCGCAGCGCGCCGAGACCGTGCAGGCGGCGAGGAGGACCCAGGTCGAGAACGGCCTACGGCAGGTCGAGGAGACCCTCGCCGGGCTGACCGGCGTCCAGGTCCAGGAGCTCCAGACGCTGGAGCAGCAGGGCGAGGACAAGTCCCAGCAGGACTTCATGGACGCCAAGCCGCTCGGCGACGACCCGGCGCTGCGCGCCCCCTCCGCGCTCGGCGACCGCGCGCTGGACTTCGCCTTCCGGCAGCTCGGCAAGCCCTACGTGTGGGGTGCCCAGGGCCCGGACGCCTTCGACTGCTCGGGCCTGACCTCGCAGGCGTGGGCGCACGCCGGCACCGTCATCCCGCGCACCAGCCAGGAGCAGTGGGCGCAGCTGCCCCGCGTCCCGCTCGCCCTGCTCCGCCCCGGCGACCTGGTGGTCTACTTCGCGCAGGCCACCCACGTCGCCCTCTACATCGGCGACGGCCTGGTCATCCAGGCGCCCCGCCCCGGCTCGTTCGTGAAGGTGTCCCCGATCGCCGCGAACCCGGTCCTCGGCGCGGTCCGCCCCGACATGGGCGCCCAGCCCCTCCCCCACTACACCCCGCGCCCCGTCCCGAAGTCCGCCGAGCAGCCCACCCCCCTGACCCCGCCGGCCACCCCCGAGTAGGGGCCGCCCCGGACGGGACCGGACCGGCACCGACCACCCCCACCGGCCGGAACCACCGCACACCGCCCCGGCGGAGCCTCAGAGCGGCTGCTCGTTCATCGCGTGCGCGACCAGCGCCAGCAGCGCCTCGATCACGGAGTACCGCTTGCGCGCGTCGATGATCAGCACCGGGATGTGCGCCGGGACCGCCAGCGCCTCGCGGACGTCGTCCGAGGTGTACGCGGCGGTGCCCTCGAACTGGTTGACCGCGACGGTGTACGGCAGCCCGGTGCCCTCGAAGTAGTCGAGCGCGGGGAAGCAGTCCGCGAGCCTGCGGGTGTCGGCGAGCACCACCGCGCCTATCGCGCCGCGCACCAGGTCGTCCCACATGAACCAGAACCTCTGCTGGCCCGGCGTGCCGAACACGTAGAGCACCAGGTCGCGTTCCAGGGTGATGCGGCCGAAGTCCATGGCGACCGTGGTGGTCGTCTTGTCCGGGGTGGCAGCGAGGTCGTCGAGCGCCTCGCTGGCCTGCGTCATGACCGCTTCCGTGGTCAGCGGGGAGATCTCGGACACGGCGCCGACGAAGGTCGTCTTGCCCACGCCGAAGCCGCCCGCGACCACGATCTTCGTGGAGACCGGCGCGCGGTCGCGGTCGGTCTGCCAGTCCTGCAGGCCTTCCTGCTGTTCAAAGCCCGCGAAGTCCACTGAGCACCCTTTCGAGCAGCGCGCGGTCGGGGCAGCCGGGCCCGTGCCCGGTGCCGTACACGCGGATTCTTCCCTGGTCGGCCAAGTCGCTGATCAGGACCCGGACGACTCCGAGCGGTATCCGCAGCAGCGCGGAGACCTCGGCCACCGACCGTGTTCCACGGCACAGTTCGACGATCGCGCGCAACTCCGGCATGACCCGCTCGGCCCACCCGCCCCCGCCTGCGGCGCGGACCGGCGGTTCGTCCGGACGCTCGATCGTAGCCACGAATGTCTCGACCGGCAGCATGTGCCCGGTTCGGGTTCGTCCGCCGGTCAGAGCGTACGGCCGGACCCTGGAGGTCCTGGCGTCGGCCCCGCGGTCCGCGGCGGGTGCCGCGGCAGGGCCGGCGCCGGCGGGCGCGTACGGCAGTCGGACCATCAGCCGGCGGTCTCCATGGCCTGCCGCAGCTCGCCGCGCAGCGCCGGGGTGAGGACGTGGCCGGCCCGGCCGACGAAGAGCGCCATGTGGTAGGCGACCACGCTGATATCGGAGTCCGCCGAGGTGTGCACGCCGAGCAGCGAGCCGTCGCTGATCGACATCACCACCAGCATCCCGCCGTCCATCGCGACGGTGGTCTGCCGCACCCGGCCGCCGTCCATCAGCCGGGCCGCGCCGACGGTCAGCGAGGCCAGCCCGGAGACGACCGCGGCCAGGTCCATCCGCGTCTCGACCGGACGCGCGGCGCCGCCGTCCGGTCCTGACGCGGGCAGGGACGGCGGCCCCGCTGCCGAACTGAGCAGCAGCAGGCCGTCGGAGGACACGACGGCGACGGACCGCGCGCCGGGCACCTCCTCGACGAAGTTCTCCAGCAGCCACCGGAGGTCGCGGGCCCCGTGGCTCATGTCCGCGGCGGGATCGGGGGTGGTGCCCGTGCCGGGCGTGCAGGTGTGGACCGCGCTCATGGGCGGGTCGCCTCCTCGGTTTCTACGGTGACGGTTTCGCCCGTGGCCCCGGGCCCGGGGGTGTGGCGAACGCGGAACGGGCCCGTCCCGCCGGAGATCTCGCGTTCCGCGTCGCGGCGGCCCGCGTCCAGCCCGCGCTGGAGGCCGCCGAGCGTGCGGCGCAGCGCCTCGGCGTCCACCGGCCCGGCACGCCGCCGCTCCTGCGGCCGCCCGGCCCGCCCCCCGGCCTCCCCCGGCACCGGCCCGCCCCCACGCGGCACCCGCCGCGGCAGCCCAGCCGGCCCAGGACCGGGCCCCGCCTCGGGTACGGACCCGGGCACGAGCCCCGCCGCGGGCGTCGGTACGGGCCTGGAGACCAGCCGCGGCCCGGACACGGAACCCGGACCGGGGTCCGGTGACGGCCCGGGATCGAAGACGGGTGCGGGCCCGAGCGCGGAGAACGGTGCGGGCACGGGACCGGACACCGGATCGGGCACGAGCCCCGCCGCGGGCGTCGGTACGGACCCGGGCGCGAGCCCGGACCCGGGCACGAGCCCCGCCGCGGGCGCCGGTACGGGCCTGGAGACCAGCCGCGGCCCGGACACGGAACCCGGACGGGGGTCCGCGCCGGAGACCGGTGCGGACCCCGGATCGGGCCCGGGGGCCGGTACCGGAGCGGGTCCGGAGACGGACATGTGTCCGGTGACCGCCGCGGGCCAGGACACGGGCCCGGACACCGGCGCGGGCCCGAACACGGGCAGAGGCCCGGACACCGGCGCGGGCCCGGCGGGCGGGTGGCCGGACGCTGCGGGAGCGAACGGCTCGGGACGGCCCACCGGCTGGTGGTCCGCGGGCCGTTCGGCGGCAACGGCAGAGGTCGAGGCGGTCGGCGAAGCCGACACCGCGGGGGGCCGGCCGGCGCGAGGGGCGGGGAAACCCGCCAGGGGACCCGCCGGGGCGCCGCCGGCGAAGGCCGAGTCGCCGGCGGCCGGCCCGAACGCCTCCTCGGGCCCGACCGAGGCGACCAGCAGCCGCGGCAGCACGACCACCGCGGTGGTGCCGCCGTCCGGACGCGGCCGCAACTGCACCCGCACGGCGTGCCGGTGGGCCAGCCGGGCCACCACGTACAGCCCCATCCCCGACACGGCGCTCGGCGGCGCCGGATCGGCGTCCGCGAGCAGCTCGTTGAACGCGTCGAGGCGTCCCGCCGGCACCCCGACCCCGGTGTCCTCGACCGACAGGATCACCTCGCCGTTCTCCAGCAGCCAGCCCGAGACCTGGACCCCGGCGGTCGGGTCGGAGAAGGCCGCGGCGTTGTCGAGGAGTTCGGCCAGCAGGTGGGCGACGTCGTCGGCGGCCCGGCCGGCCACCCGCGCCTCGGGCATCTCGCCGACCCCGATCCGCGCGTACTCCTCGATCTCGGAGACCGCCGCGCGCGCCACGTCCACCAGCGGCACCGGCCGGGCCGTCGCGCCGTGGCTGTGCTCGGTGCCGGTGAGCACCAGCAGGTTCTCGCTGTTGCGGCGCATCCGGGTGGCCAGGTGGTCGAGCCGGAAGAGGGTGTCCAGCCGGTCCGGGTCCTGCTCGTGCACCTCCAGGCCCTCGATCAGGGCGAGTTGGCGTTCGACCAGGCCGAGGGTGCGCAGTGAGAGGTTGACGTAGGTGATCTGCTGGGCGTTGCGTGCGGCGGCCGCGCCGAGCCGGCGGGCGATGTCGTCGCGGCTGCGCTGGAGTTCGTCCCTGGTGCGCAGCAGGCCCTCGCGCTCGGCGGCCAGCGCGGTGCCGACGCCTGCCGCCGCGGTGCGCTCCGCGGTGACCTCGTGGACGCGGCCGCGCAGCGCCTGCGCCTCGTGGGTCAGCGCGTTGACGCGGCGGGCGACCGCCGCGAACTCGTCGGCGCCGACCACCCGCGCGCCCTGCCCGCTCTCCGGGTCGGCGCGCGACCAGCGGTGCAGCGCGGCCAGCGGCCGGGTGACGCTGCGGAACAGGTTGACCAGGATGCCGACGACCAGCAGCAGGCACAGGGCGGCGAGCGCGGCGCGCAGTTCGAGCACGGTGACCCGGTGGTCGCGGTCGGCGGCGGCGTCCTGCGCCTCGTCGGTGGCCGCGGACGCCTCGACGCTGCGCATCAGCGCGATCCGGGCGGTCAGCGCGTTCTGCACCGCGGCGGCTGCGAGCGCCCGGTCGGCGTGGTCGAGCGCGGGTCCGTCCAGCAGCCGGGTCAGGTCGCGGTCGGCCGCGGCGGTGTCGGCGCCGGTCACGGTCTGGTCGTACCGGGCGCGCAGCGGCGCGGCGGCGACGGCGTCGAAGTCGGCGAGCGCGGCCTGCTCCTGGAGGCGGGCGACGCGGGCGGCGGCGACCAGGGCCTGCTGCCCGCCGCCCGCGGTGAGGGCGGCGACGAGGTCGCCGCGCTGCACGGCGGCGGCGTCGGCGGCGCGGCCGAGGGGCGCGGTGGACGGTCCGGCGAGCCGGTCGAGCGCGTCGATCAGCGGCTGGTAGGCGGCGGCGACCCGCTGCGGGCCGCCGGCGCCGGAGAGCGCCCGATGGCGTACGGCGTCCAGGCCGCGCAGGGCGCCGCGCACGTCGGCGGGCGCGCCGGGCAGCACGTCGGCGACCTGCCGGTCGGTGCGGGCCCGGTCGGCGGCGGACAGCCCGGAGCCCGCGGCGCCGCCGGGGACGGCGGCGCGGACGGTGAGGCCGTCCCGCTCGTCGGCGAGGGTGTGGGCGAGCACGGTGGCGCGCGCGGCCAGGCGCGCCGCCGACGCCTTGTCCTGGGCGGCCGACAGATCGCCCGCGGCCAGGGCCACGCCGGGAGCGGCGGCGGCCAGCACGGTGGCCGCGCAGATCAGCAGCGCGCCGAACATGCGCTGTCTGACCCGGCGTTCGCGGCGGGGCGCACGGCGTTCACGCAAAGGACGGCTCGCAATCGCGTCTCGGGCGGGCCGGGGAGGGATGCCTCCCCGGGAATGTGCAGAGTTCGTTCCGACCCTGGCAGCCCCCTCGGCGGCGGAGCCAGACGTCCCCCGCTCGGACACTCGAACGAGTGAATCCTTCACGTGTCTTCAGCGACAATTCCGGCGTCCCCGCGGGCGGTCGGCGCGCGTCCGGCGGTCGCGGCGGGGTCGTCGCGAGGTGGGTGCGGGGCCGGCGGCGGGGGCCGGGCAGACTGGGCACATGCGGATCGAGACGGCGAGCGAACCGGGACGGCCGGACGTGCCCAACGAGGACTTCGTGGGCGTGGCCCTGCCGGCGGCGGGGGCGGGCGGCTGCCTGGTGGTGCTGGACGGTGTGACGCCGCCGCCGGACGGCCGGACCGGGTGCGTGCACTCGGTTCCCTGGTTCACCGCGCGGCTGGGTGGGGCGCTGCTGGAGTCGGCCGTCGCACGCCGGGACCTGGCGCTCGGGGAGTGCCTGGGGGTGGCGATCGCCCGCACCGCGGACGCCCACCGGACCGTCTGTGATCTTTCTCACCCGATGACGCCGCAGGCCACAGTGGTCGCGGCGCGCTGGGACGCGGACGCGCTCGACCACCTCGTGCTGTCCGACTCGGTGCTGCTGCTGGACCCCGCGGACGGCGGCGGGGTGCGCGCGGTGCTCGACGACCGGATCGACCGGCTGCGCGCCCAGGGCGTGCGGGTGGCGCCGCTGCGCAACCGCGAGGGCGGCTTCTTCACCGCCGCGGCCGACCCCGCGGTCACCGCGCGCGCGGTGACCGGCAGCACCCCGCGCGGGTCGGTACGGGCGCTGGCCGCGCTGACCGACGGCGCCGCGCGCGCGGTGGAGGTGTTCGGCGCGGACGACTGGGCCGGGACGTTCGGGCTGCTGCGCAAGGCGGGTCCGGAGGCGCTGATCGCCCGGGTGCGCGCCCTGGAGGACGCCGACCCGCAGGGCGCCGCGGTCCCGCGCGGCAAGCCGTACGACGACGCGACGGCCCTGCTCGTCGAGTTCTGACGCGACCTCTGACGCGACCGTCCGCCGGGCGGCCGCGTCAGAGGTCGTTGAGCTTGTGCAGCAGCCGGGAGAGTTCGGCGATCTCCTCGTGGTCCCACGCGCCGAGCTGCGCGAGGTAGCGCTCGCGGCGGGCCGAGCGCACCCGGGAGAAGCGGGCGCGGCCCTCGTCGCTGAGCCGCATCAGGTAGGCGCGGCCGTCCGCCGGGTCCTGCTCGCGGGTGACGAGGCCGAGCAGCTCCAGCGCCCGCAGCTGCCGGCTCATGGTGGCCTTGCCGACGCCGAAGTAGGCGGCGAGGTCGGTGGCCCGCTCGGGCTCGGCCTCGGCGAGCCGGACCAGCAGGCCGTACGCGCCGGGTTCCAACTCGGGGTGGACCGCCCTGGCGAGGTCGCCGGAGACCGCGCGGGCCCGCCGGAAGAGCACGGTCAGCTCCCGCTCCAGGGTGTCCGCCGGGCCCGCGGCGGCCTCACCGGGGCGACCTGCCGCCGGACCGGAACGAGCGTCCGGCGCCGCTCCGTTGCCTTCCGCCACTCTGTCCCCGCTTTCAACGCCTGAAAGTTTTCTTCACCCACGGTGGTTTCCGCAGCACGTCAAGTATTTCGCAGGCGTAGACCAAAGGCGTTTCCAGGGGCTCTTTCCCCGTGTGTGGCACGACCGTACCTTCACTCCTGTCATGGCCATTCCATCCCACCGCAGGCCATGTGCAGGACCACCGCCGAACCACCCCCACCTGGAGGCACGCATGTCCCACGGAGGCTTCTCCGTCGTGCACGGCACCCACGGCTCGGCCCGGACCAGGCTCGCCGTGCTGGCCGGATTCCTTCTCACCCTGTGCGCCCTCGTCGTGGCCGCGCCCGGCACCGCGAGCGCCGCGGCCCCCACGCCGAGCCAGGGCCGGCTGACCCACCCCGAACTGGACTGGATGGGCTCCACCGTCAGGTCCCACGAGGGCTCCGGCTCCTCCGCCGGCTCGACCGCCGTGACGCCGATGGCGGCCCAGACGCCCGGCATGGACGTCTCCGGTTACCAGGGCAACGTCGCCTGGTCCACCGCCTGGGCCAACGGCGCGAAGTTCGTGTACGTCAAGGCCACCGAGAGCACCACGTACACCAACCCGTACTTCGCCCAGCAGTACAACGGGTCCTACAACGTGGGCATGATCCGCGGCTCCTACCACTTCGCCACCCCCGACACCTCCGGCGGCGCCACCCAGGCCGACTACTTCATCGCGCACGGCGGCGGCTGGTCGGCCGACGGCAAGACGCTGCCGGGCGCGCTCGACATCGAGTACAACCCCTACGGCGCCACCTGCTACGGGCTGAGCCAGGCGAGCATGGTCAGCTGGATCCACGCCTTCGCCAACGAGTACCACAGCCGCGAGGGCGTGTACCCGGTCATCTACTCGACCTACGACTGGTGGTCGACCTGCACCGGCAACAACAGCGGCTTCGCCGCCACCAGCCCGTTCTGGATCGCCAAGTACACCTCCACCGCGGGCACCCTGCCGGCCGGCTACGGCTACTACACCTTCTGGCAGCACGCGGACTCCGGGGTCTTCCCCGGCGACCAGGACTACTTCAACGGCGACACCAGCCGCCTCCAGGCCCTCGCGCTGGGCTGACCGCGCGGCGCGAGCCGCCGCGGGACGCGCCGAGGGGCGCGGGGAACCGTCCGGTTCCCCGCGCCCCTCGCGCCTCGCCCCACGCACCGCCTACGCGGCGACCGGCATCCGGCCCGCCGGGCTCTCGGCCGGCTCCAGCGCCAGCTTCAGCACCTGGCGCACGTCGCTGACCGGGTGGACCTCCAGCGCCTCCAGGATCTCGGCCGGGACGTCGTCCAGGTCGGGCTCGTTGCGCTTCGGGATGATCACCGTGGTGACCCCGGCCCGGTGCGCCGCCAGCAGCTTCTGCTTGACGCCGCCGATCGGCAGCACCCGGCCGGTCAGCGACACCTCACCGGTCATCGCCACGTCGGTGCGCACCCGCTGCCCGGACAGCAGCGACGCCAGCGCGGTCGTCATCGTCACGCCCGCGCTCGGCCCGTCCTTGGGGACGGCGCCGGCCGGCACGTGCAGGTGCACGCCGCGGTCCTTCAGATCGCCGACCGGCAGCTCCAGTTCGGCGCCGTGCGAGCGCAGGAAGGAGAGCGCGATCTGCGCCGACTCCTTCATCACGTCGCCCAGCTGGCCGGTCAGCTGCAGGCCCGAGCCGCCGGTCTCCGGATCGGCCAGCGACGCCTCGATGTAGAGGACGTCGCCGCCCGCGCCGGTGACCGCCAGGCCGGTGGCCACGCCGGGCACCGCGGTCCGCCGCTCCTCCGGGTCCTGCGCGGCCTCGGGTACGTGGTGCGGCCGCCCGATCAGCGCCCGCAGGTCGTCCGCGCCGACGGTGAACGGCAGTTCCTGGTCGCCCAGTTCGTGCCGCGCCGCGATCTTGCGCAGGATCCGGGCGATGGTCCGCTCCAGGGTGCGCACGCCCGCCTCACGGGTGTACTCGCCGGCGAGCCTGCGGAACGCGTCCTCCTCCAGCGTCACCTCGTCCCCGTCGAGCCCCGCGCGCTCCAGCTGCCGGGGCAGCAGGTGGTCGCGGGCGATGACGACCTTCTCGTCCTCGGTGTAGCCGTCCAGCCTGACCAGCTCCATCCGGTCCAGCAGCGGCTCGGGGATCGCCTCCAGGACGTTGGCGGTGGCCAGGAAGACCACGTCGGACAGGTCGAGTTCGACTTCCAGGTAGTGGTCGCGGAAGGTGTGGTTCTGCGCCGGGTCGAGGACTTCGAGCAGCGCGGCCGCCGGGTCGCCCCGGTAGTCGGAGCCGACCTTGTCGATCTCGTCGAGCAGCACCACCGGGTTCATCGACCCGGCCTCCTTGATCGCCCGCACGATCCGGCCGGGCAGCGCGCCCACGTACGTCCTGCGGTGGCCGCGGATCTCCGCCTCGTCCCGTACGCCGCCGAGCGCCACCCGGACGAACTCGCGGCCCATCGCGCGGGCCACCGACTCGCCCAGCGAGGTCTTGCCGACGCCGGGCGGGCCGACCAGCGCGAGCACCGCGCCGCCGCGGCGGCCGCCGACCACGCCGAGACCGCGCTCGGCGCGGCGCTTGCGGACCGCCAGGTACTCGGTGATGCGCTCCTTGACGTCCTCCAGCCCGGAGTGGTCGGCGTCCAGCACCGCGCGGGCGCCGGCCACGTCGTAGGTGTCCTCGGTGGTGGTGTTCCACGGCAGTTCGAGGACGGTGTCCAGCCAGGTGCGGATCCACGAGCCCTCGGGGGAGGCGTCGGAGGAGCGCTCCAGCTTCTCGACCTCCTTCAGTGCGGCCTCGCGGACCGCCTCCGGCAGGTCGGCGGCCTCGACGCGGGCCCGGTAGTCGTCCGTCTCGTTGTCCGGGTCGCCGTTCAGCTCGGCCAGTTCCTTGCGGACCGCCTCCAGCTGCTGGCGCAGCAGGAACTCGCGCTGCTGCTTCTCCATGCCCTCCTGGACGTCCTTGCGGATGGTCTCGGCGACGTCCTGCTCGGCCAGGTGGTCGCGCAGCCGCTGGATGGCCAGCCGCAGCCGGGCCACCGGGTCGGCGGTCTCCAGCAGCTCGATGCGCTGCTCGGCGGTGAGGAACGGGGAATAACCGGAGTTGTCCGCGAGCTGACCGACGTCGTCGATCTGCTGCACCCGGTCCACCACCTGCCAGGCGCCGCGCTTGCGGAGCCAGCTGGTGGCCAGGGCCTTGTACTCCTTCATCAGCTCGGCGACGGCGCCGGGCGACTCGGCGGGCGCGGGCTCCTCGACCAGCGTGGCCTCGACCCACAGCGCCGCGCCGGGGCCGGTGGTGCCGGCGCCGATGCGCACGCGGGCGCGGCCGCGGATGACCGCGCCGGGGTCGCCGTCGGACAGCCGGCCCACCTGCTCGACGGTGCCGAGTGTGCCGACCGCGGCGTACGCGCCGTCCACCCGCGGCACCAGCAGCACCCGGGGCTTGCCCGCCCCCGACCCGCTGCCGGCGCCGCCGGAAGCGGCGCTCTGCGCGGCCTCGACGGCGGCGCGCACCTCGGGGTCGGTGAGGTCGAGCGGGACGACCATGCCGGGCAGGACGACCTCCTCGTCCAGGGGCAGGACGGGGAGGGTGAGGTTGGAACTCTTCGGCTCAGACGCCATGATCGCTCCCTAAGCAAGCAAGTTGAGTACGACCCACTCAACCTCTGCCCCCGCCCCGGTGTTCCCGACCCCCTGTTCGCCCTCAGCGATCGCCCGGGACCGCCCGGGACCGCGGCGGCGAAAAGGGCAGGCGGCCGGGCGGCGGCCGGCGCTAGCTTGGGGCCGGTGATCGGGAACGAAGCGACATTGCTCGGCGCGTACGACGCGCAGCTGCGGGGAGCGCCGGCTGTCCTGCCGGCCGGGGTGACGGCGGAACGGGACGGGCCGCTCACCCGGCTCGTCGGGCAGTTCCGCGGCTTCGTGAGCGCGCCTGCGGACCTCGGCGTCCCCGAGGGGCCGGAGCTCGACGCTCTCATCGTGCGCCAGCGCGACTACTTCGCCGCCCGCGGCGAGGGCGTGGAGTGGAAGATCCGCGGCCACGACCGGCCCGCCGGCCTGCCCGGCGCCCTGCGCGCCGCCGGCTTCGTGCCCGAGGACCGGGAGACCGTCATGATCGGGCGCACCGAGCGGATGACCGGCGACGCGCCGGAACCGGCCGGGGTCACCCTGCGCCGCACCGAGCGGCCCGAGGACTTCCGGGCGATCGGCGCGCTGCTCACCGAGGTGTGGGACCTGGACCTGACCTTCCTCGGCGCCGATCTGCTCAGCCGGGTCGCCGCGGCGCCCGAGGAGATCGCGGTGTTCCTCGCGGAGGCGGACGGGCGGCCGGTCTCCGCGGCGTGGCTCGTGTTCCGTCCCGGGACGGAGTTCGCCGGGCTGTGGGGCGGGTCCACGCTCGCGGCGTACCGCGGCCGCGGCATCTACCGGGCGCTGGTCGGCGTCCGCGCGCGGCTCGCCGCCGCACGCGGGGTGCGGTACCTCCAGGTCGACGCGTCCGACGCGAGCGCGCCGGTGCTCGCCCGGATGGGCTTCCAGGCGGTCACGACCACCACCCCCTACGTGTGGTCGCCTCCCACCCCCTGACAGCCGCCGTCCCCCCGCGCACTCCCCCCACACCCCGGGCCGCGCCCGGACCGCCCCGCGCCCTGCCAGGGGCGCGGGGAACGGCGCGAGCGACCACCCACCGGCCGGCGTCAGCCGGCAGCGCGGAGGTAGGCGGAGGTGGCGACCGTGCCGAGGAGGCTGAAGCGGGTGTCGGCGCGCGCGAGGTGGGCGTCCGCGGCGGCCTGGACGCCGGTCCAGGCGGGGTCGCCGTAGTCGTCGAGGACGACGATGCCGCCGGGCGCGGTGATCTCCTCGGCCCAGGCGAGATCCGCCGCCACGCCCTCCGCGGAGTGATCGCCGTCGACGATCACGACGCCGTACGCGCGGTCCGCGACGGCCGCGCGGACGGCCGGGTCGCCGGACAGCCCCTGCTGGACCCGCGCCTGCTCCCCCGCGACCCCGCCCAGCGCGAGGTTCGCGCGGACCACGTCGAGCCGCACGGGCGTCCCGGTCGGCTCGGAGCCCGGCTTCGTGCCGGGCTGCAACTGGCTGCCCGCCAGCGGGTCGACGATGGTCAGCCGCGGTTCGAGGCCCGCGCGGTGCAGCATCCGCATCAGCACCGCGGAGAACATGCCGTGCAGCGTGCCGATCTCCAGCACCTCGGCGGTGGGCGGGTCCAGCAGCGGCACGGTGGCGAGCTTGCCGCACACGTTCGACGAGGCGCCGGCCAGCCGGCCGACGCCGAGCGCCTCGACGGCCACGACGTTGCGGAAGGCGGCCACCACGTTGCGGCGGGCGTACGGGGACTGCCCGGTGACCTCGCCGATCTGCGCGACCAGCCGGTCGAACTGCTCCTTGGTGAACGTGCGGTTCCCCGCCCTGCCGCTGCGCTCGAAGAGCAGCTCGAACGGCAGTTGCCGGCCGCGCAGCTCGGCGACCTCCTTGCGCAGCGACCCCAGCTCCCTGCGCAGCGCCTCGACGTCCTTGCGCAGCGACTCGCGCGCCTCCCGCTCGCCGCGCGCGGCCTTGTCGATGTCCTTGCGCAGTCTGCCGACCGGCCGCTGCACCCGCTGGTCGACCAGGGACGTCGCGGGCCGCAGCAGCTTGCGCGCCACGGGGTTCCTGAGAAGGGATGACATGCGCGGAACCTACGCCCGGTCCGGGCCGCCCGGACCATCTGCGGGAACAGAGCGGGTGAAGTCCTGGCGTCCCGGCCGTGAACCGCGGGCGGACCCCGGGCCGGCGTGTCACCGCGGGTGACCCCGGTCCGTGGGCCGCCGCCCGCTCCGCCACAATGGGCGGATGCCGCCCGTGCCCTCGCCGCCGCCAGGCCCCGCGCCCTCGCCCGTCGTACTGGACCGGCGGGACGGCCCGTACGGCGAGGTGGTGCTGCGGCGGCACGGCGACCAGTACGAGATCATCGCCAACGGCGTCTTCCTGATGGACACCTCCGACGGCCGCTCCGAGCGGCTGCTCGTCGACGAGGCGCTGGCCGCGCTGGACGCGTACGCTCCCGGCCGCGCCGGACTGCGGGTGCTGATCGGCGGCCTGGGCGTCGGCTTCTCGCTGGCGCGCGCCGCCGAGGAGCCGCGCTGGGGCGAGATCGCGGTGGTCGAACGGGAGGACGCGGTCGTCGGGTGGCACCGCGAGGGGCCGCTGGCGGCCTACTCCCGGCACGCGCTGGACGACCCCCGGGTGCGGGTGGTGCGGGAGGATCTGGTCTCCTGGGTGCGTGCGAGCGGGCCCCGGTACGACGCGTTGTGCCTGGACATCGACAACGGGCCCGACTGGACAGTGACCGAGAACAACGGCAGTCTCTACAGCCCCAGCGGCCTCGCCGCCTGCCGGGAGCGGCTCGAACCGGGCGGTGTGCTCGCCGTGTGGTCCGCGCAGCCCTCGGCCGAGTTCGAGACGGCGCTGAGGGACGCGGGGTTCACCGGGGTGCGCACGACGCGCGTCCCGGTCGCGCGCGGTGTGCCGGACGTGGTCCACATCGGGCTCAGGCCCTGATGCACGTTGGCGTCACGGCGTGAAGGCGTCATAGTCAGGGCGGCGGCCCGGCCCGTACGCTGCCGGTAATTGTGACGACCTTGTGGGGCGGAAGTGGACAGCACGCAGACGGCCGGTGCGCAGCGCCGGGTGCTGGTGGTCGAGGACGACCAGACGATAGTGCAGGCGATCGCGGCCCGCCTGCAGGCCGAGGGGTTCCAGGTCAGGACGGCGGGTGACGGCCCCTCCGCGGTGGACGCCGCCCACTCCTGGCAGCCCGACCTGCTGGTCCTCGACGTGATGCTGCCCGGGTACGACGGGCTCGAGGTGTGCCGCCGGGTGCAGGCGGACCGGCCGGTGTCGGTGCTGATGCTCACCGCGCGCGACGACGAGACCGACATGCTGGTGGGACTCGGCGTCGGCGCCGACGACTACATGACCAAGCCGTTCTCGATGCGCGAGCTGGCCGCCCGGGTGCACGTGCTGCTGCGCCGGGTGGAGCGGGCCGCTGCGGCCGCGCACAGCCCGCGCGGCGCCAGCATCCAGCTCGGCGACCTGGAGATCGACCACACCCAGCGCCGGGTCCGGGTCGGCGGCTCCGACGTGCACCTGACCCCGACCGAGTTCGAGCTGCTGGTGTGCCTGGCCCAGCAGCCGCGCGCGGTGCTCTCCCGCGAGCAGCTGCTGGCCGAGGTGTGGGACTGGGCCGACGCCTCGGGCACCCGCACCGTCGACAGCCATGTGAAGGCGCTGCGCCGCAAGATCGGCGCCGAGCGCATCCGCACCGTGCACGGCGTCGGCTACGCGCTGGAGACGCCGGCGCTGTGACCCGCGGCGTGCGCCGCTCACGCAGCGGGGGGCAGACACCCCGCAGGTGCGGCTGCGAGGATGCCCGCCATGACGAAATGGTGGCGCCGGGTGTGGGACGCGCTGCGCCCCTGGGACCCGTTCCGGTCGATCAAGGCCGCGATGCAGGGGCTGGTGCTGCTCTCCGTCGGAATCACCACCCTGCTGGTCATCGTGGCCATCCACTCGGCCACCGAGATCCGGGTGATCACCATCTTCTCGATCATCGCCTGCCTGCTGGTCACGCAGATCATGGCGACCGGGCTGACCGCCCCGATCCGTGAGATGACGGCGGTCGCGCGGGCGATGGCGGCGGGCGACTACAGCCGCCGGGTGGGCCGGATGCGCCGGGACGAGGTCGGCGAGCTGGCCGAGACCTTCAACCGGATGGCCGCCGACCTCGCCGCCTCCGACCGGCACAGGAAAGAGCTGGTGGCGAATGTCTCACACGAGCTGAAGACGCCGATCGCGGCGCTGCGCGCGGTGCTGGAGAACGTCGTCGACGGAGTGTCCGCGGCCGACCCGGAGACCATGCGGCTGGCCCTCCAGCAGACCGAGCGGCTGGGCAAGCTCGTCAGCCAGCTGCTCGACCTGTCCCGGCTGGACAGCGGCGCGGTGCGGCTGGACGCCAAGCGGTTCGAGGTGTGGCCGTACCTGTCGGCGGTGCTGAAGACCGCGAGCCTGGGCATGGAGAGCTCCAAGG
The DNA here is from genome assembly GCF_036353415.1 of Actinacidiphila polyblastidii. Lineage (NCBI taxonomy): Bacteria > Bacillati > Actinomycetota > Actinomycetes > Kitasatosporales > Streptomycetaceae > Actinacidiphila > Actinacidiphila polyblastidii. Next base: position 119,436 of record NZ_JAZEWV010000010.1, on the reverse strand, counting down.
CGACCGGGTCGCGCTCCCGCTCGCGCGCCGACGTGCACCTGCACCTGGACGTCTCCCCGCCGGAGCTGACCGCCTACGCCGACGGCGAGCGGCTGCACCAGGTGGTCGCCAACCTCGTGGACAACGCCGTCAAGCACAGCCCGCCGGGCGGCCGGGTCACCGTACGGGCCCGCGGCGGCGCCTTCCCCGGCAGCCTGGACCTGGACGTGCGGGACGAGGGCCCCGGCATAGCCGAGGCGGACCGGGTACGGGTCTTCGAGCGCTTCCACCGCGGCTCCCACCCGGGCCGCGACGGCGGTACGGGCCTGGGGCTGGCCATCGCGCGGTGGGCGGTGGACCTGCACGGCGGCCGGATCGAGGTGGCCGAGTCGCCGCGCGGCTGCCGCATCCACGTCACTCTTCCGGGGAGGGCGCAACCCTGAAGAGGGACCCCATTCCCGCCAAACAGCGCCCTGAAACCGCTTTCGCGGTGTGACGTGCGCGACGAGGGGGCCCCGGGCCTGCGGGAAGGGGTCGGGTAGGCGTAGCCTGTATTCCCGCTGTCCACCATCTTGTGAAGCGGAAGAGGGCGGTTACCGCCGTGTCGCCACAGTCCCCCAATAGCTCCAGTGTCTCGACGGACCACGACGCCCAGGGCGCTGGCCCTGCAGCGGGTTTCGGCCCGAACGAGTGGCTCGTCGACGAGATCTACCAGCAGTACCTCCAGGACCCGAACTCGGTCGACCGAGCCTGGTGGGACTTCTTCGCCGACTACAAGCCGGACGGCTCCGCCGCCCCGGCCGCCCCCGCCGGCCAGGGCGGAGCCTCCGGCGCCGCCAAGCGCGCGACGCAGGGCGCGAGCGAGACGCCCGCCGCGCAGCCGCTGGCCGCGGCTCCCGCCGCGCCCACGCCCGCGCCGCAGCCGGCCGCCCCCGCCCCGGCGGCCCAGGCGCCTGCCGCCCCGGCACCGGCTGCCGACGCCGCCCCGGCGGCGCCGACCCCGCCGCCCGCCGCCCAGGCCCCGGCCGCGCCGGCCGCCCCCGCCGCTGCCGCGCCCGCCGCGGTGAACGGCGCCGCAGCCCCCGCGAAGGCCGCCCCGGCGGCCCAGGCCCAGGCCGCGCCGGCCGCCACCGAGTACGTGACGCTGCGCGGCCCGGCCGCCGCGGTGGCCAAGAACATGAACGCCTCGCTGGAGCTGCCCACCGCCACCTCGGTGCGGGCGATCCCGGTGAAGCTGCTGTTCGACAACCGCATCGTCATCAACAACCACCTCAAGCGCGCCCGCGGCGGCAAGGTCTCCTTCACGCACCTCATCGGCTACGCCATGGTGCAGGCGCTGAAGGCCATGCCGACGATGAACCACTCCTTCGCGCTGAAGGACGGCAAGCCGACGCTGGTCAAGCCCGACCACGTCAACCTCGGCCTGGCCATCGACCTGGTGAAGCCCAACGGCGACCGCCAGCTGGTCGTCGCGGCCATCAAGAAGGCCGAGACGCTGAACTTCTTCGAGTTCTGGCAGGCCTACGAGGACATCGTGCGCCGCGCCCGCAACGGCAAGCTGACGATGGACGACTTCAGCGGCGTCACCGCGTCGCTGACCAACCCCGGCGGCCTGGGCACCGTGCACTCGGTGCCGCGGCTGATGCCCGGCCAGTCGATGATCCTCGGCGTCGGCTCGATGGACTACCCGGCCGAGTTCCAGGGCACCTCGCAGGACACCCTGAACAAGCTGGGCATCTCCAAGGTCATGACGCTGACCAGCACCTACGACCACCGGGTGATCCAGGGCGCCGCCTCCGGCGAGTTCCTGCGGATCATGAACCAGCTGCTGCTCGGCGAGAACGACTTCTTCGACGACATCTTCGCCGCGCTGCGCATCCCGTACGAGCCGGTCCGCTGGCGCACCGACATCGACACCGCGCACGACGACGACGTCACCAAGGCCGCGCGGGTCTTCGAGCTGATCCACTCCTACCGGGTCCGCGGCCACGTGATGGCCGACACCGACCCGCTGGAGTACCGCCAGCGCAAGCACCCCGACCTGGACGTGCTCGAACACGGGCTGACCCTGTGGGACCTGGAGCGCGAGTTCGCCGTCGGCGGCTTCGCCGGCAAGTCCCTGATGAAGCTGCGCGACATCCTCGGCGTGCTGCGCGACTCGTACTGCCGGACCGTCGGCGTGGAGTTCATGCACATCCAGGACCCCAAGCAGCGCAAGTGGATCCAGGACCGCATCGAGCGCCCGCACGCCAAGCCCGAGCGCGAGGAGCAGCTGCGCATCCTGCGCCGGCTGAACGCCGCCGAGGCGTTCGAGACCTTCCTGCAGACGAAGTACGTCGGCCAGAAGCGGTTCTCGCTGGAGGGCGGCGAGTCCGTCATCCCGCTGCTGGACGCGGTGCTGGACGCGGCCGCCGAGTCCCGGCTGGACGAGGTCATCGTCGGCATGGCCCACCGCGGCCGGCTGAACGTGCTGGCGAACATCGTCGGCAAGTCCTACGCGCAGATCTTCCGCGAGTTCGAGGGCAACCTCGACCCGAAGTCGATGCACGGCTCCGGCGACGTGAAGTACCACCTGGGCGCCGAGGGCACCTTCACCGGCCTGGACGGCGAGCAGATCAGCGTCTCGCTGGCCGCGAACCCCTCGCACCTGGAGACCGTCGACCCGGTCATCGAGGGCATCGCCCGCGCCAAGCAGGACGTGATCAACAAGGCCGGCACCGACTTCACGGTGCTGCCCGTCGCACTGCACGGCGACGCGGCCTTCGCCGGCCAGGGCGTGGTGGCCGAGACGCTCAACATGTCGCAGCTGCGCGGCTACCGCACCGGCGGCACCGTGCACGTGGTGATCAACAACCAGGTCGGCTTCACCGCCGCCCCGGAGTCGGCGCGCTCCTCGATGTACAGCACCGACGTGGCCCGGATGATCGAGGCGCCGATCTTCCACGTCAACGGCGACGACCCGGAGGCCGTGGTCCGCGTGGCGCGGCTCGCCTTCGAGTTCCGGCAGGCGTTCAACAAGGACGTCGTGATCGACCTGATCTGCTACCGCCGCCGCGGCCACAACGAGTCGGACAACCCGGCCTTCACCCAGCCGCTGATGTACGACCTGATCGACAAGAAGCGGTCGGTGCGCAAGCTCTACACCGAGTCGCTGATCGGCCGTGGCGACATCACCCTGGAGGAGGCCGAGCAGGCCCTGCAGGACTACCAGGGCCAGCTGGAGAAGGTGTTCACCGAGGTCCGCGAGGCGGTCGCGGCGCCGGCCGAGGAGCCGAGCCAGGACAACCAGCCGCAGTTCCCGGTCGCCGTGCCGACCGCGGTGAGCAGCGAGGTCGTCAAGCGGATCGCCGCCTCGCAGGTCAACATCCCCGAGCACGTCACGGTGCACCCGCGGCTGCTGCCGCAGCTGCAGCGCCGCGCGGCGATGGTCGAGGACGGCACCATCGACTGGGGCATGGGCGAGACCCTCGCCATCGGTTCGCTGCTGCTGGAGGGCACCCCGGTCCGGCTCGCCGGACAGGACTCCCGACGCGGCACCTTCGGCCAGCGGCACGCGGTGCTCATCGACCGGGTCACCGGCGAGGACTACACCCCGCTGCTCTACCTGTCCGAGGACCAGGCCCGCTACAACGTCTACGACTCGCTGCTCAGCGAGTACGCGGCGATGGGCTTCGAGTACGGCTACTCGCTGGCCCGGCCGGAGTCGCTGGTGATGTGGGAGGCCCAGTTCGGCGACTTCGCCAACGGCGCCTCCTCGATCATCGACGAGTACATCTCGGCTGCCGAGCAGAAGTGGGGCCAGACCTCCGGCGTCACGCTGCTGCTGCCGCACGGCTACGAGGGCCAGGGCCCGGACCACTCCTCGGCCCGGATCGAGCGCTACCTCCAGCTGTGCGCGCAGAACAACATGACGGTGGCGTTCCCGACCACCCCGGCGAACTACTTCCACCTGCTGCGCTGGCAGGTGCACAACCCGCACCACAAGCCGCTGATCGTCTTCACCCCGAAGTCGATGCTCCGGCTGAAGGCCGCGGCCTCCAAGGCCGAGGACTTCACCACCGGACAGTTCCAGCCGGTCATCGGCGACACGGCGGTGCAGCCGGACGCGGTCCGCAAGGTCGTCTTCTGCACCGGCAAGGTCTACTACGACCTGATCGCCGAGCGGGACAAGCGCGGCGCGCAGGACGTGGCGATCCTGCGCATCGAGCGGCTGTACCCGCTGCCGGGCGCCGAGATCCAGGCGGCGCTGGCCCCGTACACCAAGGCGCAGAAGTTCGTCTGGGCCCAGGAGGAGCCGGCCAACCAGGGCGCGTGGCCGTTCATCGCGCTCAACCTGATCGACCACCTCGACCTGGTGCTCGGCGCCGCCCCGGACAACGCGGACCGGCTCCGCCGGGTGTCCCGCCCGGCCTCGTCCTCCCCCGCGGTGGGCTCCGCCAAGCGCCACCAGGCGCAGCAGGAGCAGCTGGTCAGCGAGGTCTTCGAGGTCTGACCGCCCGCCGCGCCCCGCGGCACGTGACAGCGACCGGCAGCCCGGGGCCCGTACCGCGAGGTACGGGCCCCGGGCTGCCGTGTGGTGGGAGGGGTCTCAGGTCGTGAACGGCTCGAAGTCCCAGTACGGGCGGTTCCGGGAGCGGGCCGAGACGGTGTGCGGGTGCTGCGGACCGAGGGTCGCGGCCAGCGCCGCGAGGGCCTCCTCCTCGATCTTGTCGGCCTCCTGCCGCTTGCGCAGGTTCCGCAGGTCGGTGGCGAGGGCGATCCGGCAGGACAGGGTGAGCGGGTGGTGCCGGCCCAGCTCGGCGGCGGCCGCGTCAGCGGTGGCCCGGCTCAGCTCGGCGGCGTTCTCCGGGTCGCCGGCGAAGTTCCGGGCGGCCGCCGCGTTCAGCGCGCAGGCCAGCGACCAGGGGTGGTCGGGGCCGAGCGCGGTCGTCATCGCGATGAGCGCGGCCTCCACCTGGAGCTGCGACTGCTGGCGTTCGCCCGCGGCCCGCAGCAGCAGCCCGTGGTTGGCGAGCGCGCCCGCCGTGTACGGGTGGGCCTCCCCGAACTGGCCGCGGTAGTGGTGCAGGGCGAACTCACCGAGGTCGCGCGCCCGGTCGAGGTCGCCGTGCTCGCGCTCGAAGGTGGACAGCGTGACCGCGACACGGACGGTCAGCGGGTCGGTGTCGCCGAGCAGCCGCTGGCAGCGCTCCAGCAGCCGGCCCATCACCAGTGCGGCCCGCGGCCGGTCGCCGCCGCGGTGGTAGCACAGGCCGAGATTGTGCTCGGAGCGCAGCGTCTGGGGGTTGTCGGCGCCCATCACGGTGCGGTGGATCTCGCTGTTGCGCTCCTGGACCGAGGTCGCCTCGTCGTAGCGGCCGACCAGGCGCAGGTCGAGCGCGAAGTGGTTCTCCGAGCTGAGCGTCCAGTTGTTCCGGTCCCGGAACGCCTCGCGCCGCGACTCCATCGTCTGCTGGTCCAGCGCCAGCGCGTCGTTGTAGCGGCCCAGCAGGCGCAGTGCGATCGCCCGGTTGTTCTGGGAGTTCAGGGTGCGGAAGTCGTTCTCCCCCACCAGCCGGGCGTAGGCGTCGCGAGTGGACGTCGCCAGCTCCAGCGCCTCCTCGTAGCGGCCGAGGGCGCGCAGGTCGGCGGAGAGGCTGCCGGCCACCCGGATGGAGAGCAGGTCGTCGGGGCCGCGTTCGGCGCGGAGCCGCTCGTAGACGCTGCGGTCCAGCTCCTCGGTGGCGGTGTAGTCGCCGGTGGCCCGCATCAGGTTGGCCTGGTGGTGGGCGAGGTCGGAGTGGCGGGGGTCGCCGGGTTCCAGCACCTCGGCCCAGCGGCTCGCGGTGGCCGCGGCGATCCGCAGGCCGGTGCGGTACTCGCCGGACAGGTAGAGGTAGTTGAGGCAGTTGAGCACCATCAGCTGGATCTCGGGGTTGGTGCTCTCCAGCGCGCCGGACGCCTCCAGGTGCGGGACGATCTCGGCGTAGCGCGGCCACAGCCGGGTGTCGGTGGGGCGGCCGGGGTCGGCGGCGGCCAGCAGCTTGCGGACCACCCGGGAGTACGTGCTGTGCTCCTCGGCGGGCATGTCCGCGCGGACCGCCTGGTAGACCAGCCGGTGCATCTGGACGACCTCGGTGGAGCCGGGTGTCTCCTCGGAGATGATCTCCTGCGGGTCGGACTGGATGACCGACCACTGGGTGAGCTTGCTGATCGCCGCGTTCCACAGCAGCGGGTCGTCGAGCAGCAGGGTCAGCTGTTCCGGCACGTCGCGGATCGGCAGGTCGCGCAGCAGCCGCACCGGGATCGGGCCGGGCGCGAAGAACACGCACAGCCGCAGCAGGTCGACGGCCTCCGGCTTGTCCTCGCGCAGCCGGTTCAGCAGTATCGAGAAGGCGGTGTAGTAGGTCATCTGGAAGTCGGCGGCGACCTTCAGGCCCGGCTCGACGTCCGCGCCGCGCTGGAGCAGCTCGATGTAGTCGTCGATCGGCATGGTCGAGTCGTTGAGCGCTCCGGCGTTCTGGTCCAGGGCCAGCGCGAGGTCGCCGAGGGCGTCGGCGAGCTTGTCCGCGTCGTCGTCGTCGAGCCGGGGGGCGCGGCGGCGGATGAAGGCCACCGACTCCTCGCGGTCGTAGACCCGCACCTCGATCAGGGAGCTGTTGTGCTCGCCCCAGTCGCGGTTCTGGGAGGTGATCAGCACGTGGCCGGGTCCGGTGGGCACCAGGTCGTGGACGTCCTCGGGCTGGTCGGCGCCGTCGAGCACGACCAGCCAGCGGAAGTACGGCTCGCCGCGGCGCAGCGCGTCGCGCACCGCGCGCAGCCGCTCGCCGTACTCGCGGCCGGTGACCAGGCCGAGGGCGGGGGCGAGTCCGGCCAGCTTCTCGCGCAGCGTGCCGCGCTCGCTGGCGCGCACCCACCACACCGCGTCGTACTCCGGGCCGAACCGGTAGACGTACTCGGTGGCGATGTGGGTCTTGCCGACGCCGGACAGGCCGTGCAGGGTGGCCACGCCCGCGCCGGGCTCGGCCTGCAGGAGCTGCTGGTGCAGTTCGCCGAGGAGCTGTTCGCGGCCGGTGAAGCGGGTGTTGCGGCGCGGTACGCCGCCCCACACGGCGGGCTGCTCCAGCGGGAAGCGGGGGCCGCCGGTGCCGCCGAGGGTGTCGGACCCGGCGCCGGTACGGCCGGCGGCGGTGCCCGCGGCGCCGGGCGCGGTGCCGAGCCGGGACAGCAGGCGGCGCTCGGCTTCGGCGGCGCCCAGGCCCCACAGGTCGGCGGCGCCCATGGAGGCGACCGCGGAGGGCAGTGCGGCGGGCGTCACGGACACCGCGGCGAACCGCTCGGCGTTGGCCGGCACGACGGTCCGCAGCGCCGCGTTCCACTCCTCGTGGCTGCGGTTGCCCAGCCGGAAGTACCACTCGCTGAGCACCACCAGGACGCGGCCCTCGGAGAGCAGCAGGTCGCTGTAGCCCTGCTCGATGGTGTCACCGGGGTTGAGGTCCCAGCGCTGCAGGGACACCTGGTGGCCCTGGCGTTCCAGCCGGTGCCCGATCCATGCCGCCCAGGCGCGGTTGTACCCCGCGAAGCTGATGGTCACGGGCCCCCGCCCGGATGCCGCCGCCGCGGTGTTCCGCCCTCCGGCCATTCGACCGACTCCCTCGCCTGACAACGCCTATCGGTACTGACGCACCCTCACAGGTGACTGCGCCCGAAACTACACTGGTTGATCCCCCGCTGACGCACGGTCACACGTTTCGCCGGGTGGTTTCCGCCTGCTCACAGCAGTCCGCGGCCGGTTCCCCGCGGCGCCCGGCGCGGACCCTCACCGTCCGTTTCCCTTGTGCCACAGGGCCCGGGCCGTCTCCACGTAGGCGGTCGCGCGGGCCAGGTGACCGGCCGGCGGACGCTGCTCGGCCAGCCGGGCGTGGTGCGCGGCCATCGCGTCGACCAGCACCCGGCCGTGCGCGGTGAGCCGGCTGGAGCCGCGCATCTGCGGCAGCGCGGCCGCGACCTGCTGGCGGCAGCGGCAGTGGTCGGCCCACGCGCTGTCGCGGACCGCCGGGTCCGCGGTGGCCAGCGCCACCGCGAGGTGGAAGTCGGCCAGCGCCAGATGGGCGTACGCGCCCTGGAACAGCCCGTCGAACGGCCGCGGGTCGCGCCGCCAGGGCGCCCAGTACGCGGCCTGGTCGCCCGCGGTGTGCAGCGGCGTCAGCCCGGACAGGGCCAGCAGCTTGGCGTGCTGGAGTTCGTGGACGAGGGTCGCGGCGAGCTCCAGGCCGTTGCGCGGCGTGGTGGTCAGCAGCGCGCCGAAGGCGTCGCGCTTGGTGGCGCTGCACTGCGCGGTCGGCGAGCCGCCGAGCGGCACGAACGCGTCGAGCAGCAGGTCGGCCTCGCGGGCCCGGCTGCCGTCGCCGAGCCGCAGCCACGGCTGGGCGTCCTGCCAGGCGGTGCGCCACAGGGCGTGGGCGCCCGCGTCGAGGCCGTCGAGGGCGGCCAGCGCGTACGGGCCCGCGTGCGCCTCGTCGTCGCGGTACGGGTCGGCGTCGTCGAGCAGCACCGGGGTGCTTCCGGCGGCGCGCAGCGCCCGCACCGGCCGCCAGCCCGCGGCGGCGGACCGCCACACGCCGTCCGGCCCGCGGCGGATCTCCACGGTGCGCGAGGCGGGCGGGCGCAGCACCCGCAGGGCGGCCTCGGCGCGGGCGTAGCGGGCGTCCCGGTCGCCGCGGACGGTGCCGGCCGCGGCGGCGCCTGCGGGGGCGCCGGCGGTGGCGTCCGCCAGCGGGGTGCGGCCGTACGCGGTGAAGCGCGCGTCGAGGTGCAGCAGCAGCCGGCCGCCGTCGCCGGTCACCCGTATCCGGTGGCCGGCCGGGCCGGCCGGCCCCTGGGAGCCCGCGGGGGGCACGTACCGGCCGAGGGTCGGCAGCGTCACGACGCCGCCGGTGCGCACCGGCACCGCGGCCTCGAAGCGCGTTCCGGCGCGGGCGGCCGCGGCCGCGGCGATGGCGCCGAGGTAGGGCAGGTCGGCGGCGGCCTGCCCGGCCTGCCCCGGCCGGACGAGCGCCCGCAGGCAGTGCTCGGCCCAGGCGCCGACGAGCGAGTACTGCACCACCCGGCGGGCGGCGTCCCGGTCCGCGCGCTCGGCGTCCTCCAGCAGCCGCCAGTCCGCCAGCACCCGCTCGGCGGCGCCCTCCGGCAGCGAGCCGGGCGGCGCGCCGCGCACCGCGTCGAGCAGCGCCCGCAGCGTCAGCAGCCGCCGGTCGCGCTGGTGCGCGACGAGCAGGGCGAGCGCGGCGGGGGCGGCGCCGGTACGGCCGAGCGACGGCAGCAGGCGGTCCAGCGGGTCGGAGGCGGTGGCAGTCGGATTCACCGGTGGTTCTCCCGGGGAACGTCGGCGCGGCCCGCGGTGGCGGTGGCCGTCGCGGTGGCGGCTGCCGCGGCCAGGCGGGCGCCGATGTGGCGGATGAGGTGGGCGAGGTCGGCGCAGTACACCGACGGATGGCCGAAACCGGCCGGTGCGCGGTAGCGGTGCGCGTAGTGGCCGCCGCCGCACACCCCGACCAGCGGGCAGGCCCGGCAGGTCGCGGCGAGCGCGGCCAGGCCGCCCTGCCGGGCGGCGATCCCGGGGTGCGCGAGGACGTCGTCGAAGCTGTCGTGGAACACGTCGAGGCCGGTCGCGGCGGCGCCCTCGTAGGCGGACTTCAGCGAGTCGACCTGCTCGATGGAGCCGTCGGTCTCCACCACCACCGCGGTGAACGGCTGCAGTCCCAGCCGCTCGGTCGCGGCCGGCACGCCCAGCAGCAGCGCCACGCACTCCTCGAACAGCCGGATCCGGGTGTCCCGGCGGGCCGCGTCCCACCAGCGGTCGAAGACCGCGGTCAGCCAGCGGCCGTACGGCGCCGGGTCGTCGGCCGGCGCGGGCAGTCCGGGCGGCGGCGCCGACCAGTTGCCGTGCGGCAGCAGCAGGTCGATCGCGGGCGGCCGCAGCGCCAGCAGCGAGTCGTACACCTCGACGGGGTCGTGCCGCGGGTCCACCACGCACAGCACGCCCGCGTACAGCTCCGGCGCGGTGTCGGCGAGCACCCGGAGCCCGGCGGACGCGGCCGGCCACGAGGGGCGGCCCGCGTGGTCCACCCGCTCCCGGTTGTGCGCCGCCGCCCCGCCGTCCAGGCTCACCCCGACCCTGACGCCCGCCTCGCGCAGCGTCGCCACCGCCTCGCGGTCGAGCAGCGTGGCGTTGGTCTGGACGCTCGCGTGCAGGGTGCAGCCGTCCGGCAGTTCGGCGCGCACCGCCGCCACCTGCGCGGCCAGCCGTTGCGCCCCGGCGAGCAGCGGCTCGCCGCCGTGCAGCACCACCGCGACCTCCGGCAGCCGGTGCGCGGCGGCGTGCTCCGCGATGCGCCGCGCGGTGCGCCGCACGACCGCGCCGGCCGGCGTCCGCGGCCGCTCCCGCCAGGTGTGGTCAGGGCCGGCGTACAGGTAGCAGTACGTGCAGGCGAGGTTGCAGCGGCTGTGCGTCTTGAGGACGAACTGCCGGATCGGACTGGGGCGTACGGCAGCGCCGCCACCCGTGTGTGCGCGCGCCAGCTGCACCCCGTCCCCCTCCGCGTCGTGCGGGCCGGCCCGCAGGCGGGCCGCCCGTCGGCTCCCGCGGTTGTTCCCGCCCGGTCACCGCGGGCAAACCCGGCGGCGCCGGATTGGCCGGTTATGGCGTGCTTACCCGACGTTCTGGAAGAAAGCGGGGCCTGCGGCCAGGCCCTTCGCCCGCCCCCGGAGACCACGCGGAGGTCCCGAGGAACGAGGGACCGAGCATGGTCGACGGTCGACACCGGTCACCAGGGCCCGGAGGCGAGGCGACGGCACAGGGCGGCGAGCCGAAGGGCCCGCCGGTGTCGAGAAGGAGACCACGCGGAGGTCCCGAGGAACGAGGGACCGAGCATGGTCGACGGTCGACACCGGTCACCAGGGCCCGGAGGCGAGCCGACGGCACCGGGGCCCGCCCGCGTTCACATGGAGTTGTCGAAGCCCCAGAGCGCTTCGCTGCCCGGGGCGGCGACGCGGGCGCGGAGGTCGGCGATGAGGGCCGCGAGCACCGGGTGGCTGACGGTGCGCAGGGTTTCCAGGTCCATCGCCTGGAGGTCCGGGTCCGGCGGGTCCGCGGCCGGGTCGGCGGCCGGGTCCTCGTGCTCGGACGCGCCGTGGGGGTGCTGTTCCATCACATGCCTCCGCTCTCGTGGTCCTGGTGGTCAGCCGCGTTCGGACAGGGCGGCCAGGCGTTCCGCGGAGCCCTCGGCGTCCTCGGCGTCCGGGCCGTCGGGCGGGAGCTTCCGCCACTCGGCCAGGGCCGCCCGGTACGCGCCCGCGGCCGCCCGGGGGCGGCGCGCGGACTCGTAGACGACGCCCCGCCAATGATGCGCCAGGGCCGACAGCCGCACCATGGGCACCGATTCCGCCATCTCGCGGGCCGCCGCGTCGGCGAACTCCGCGGCCCTGCGGTAGGCGTCGGCGGCCTGGTCGAGCCATTCCGGCCGGCGGGCGTGGGCGTGGCCGTAGCGGTGGGACTCGCCCAGCTCGTACCAGATCCTGGCGAGCCGGGCCGGGTCCTCGGTGGGCGGCACCGCGAGGCCGAGGACGTGCTCGGCCTCGCGCAGGTCGACGAGGTCCAGCTCGGCGCGGTAGCGCAGGACGAGGGCGCGGCCGAGCATCAGCAGCCGTTCGGGCAGCAGCGGGTCGCTCTCGGGGGTCTCCATGCGGCACTCGCGCAGGACCCGGACGGCGGCGTTGACGAAGGTCTCGCCGCCGGGGAGCGCGGCGCGCTCCAGCAGCGACTGGCCCCATTCGGCGACCATGTCGGGGTACTCGCTGCGGTCGCGCTGGGTGAGCCGGCACGCTTCGGCGAACCGGCCGGCCGCCGCCTCGAGTTCGCCGGGGCGGCCGCCCTCGGTGTGGCGGGCCACCCGGATGCGGCCGGCCCGCAGGAGTATCGCGGCGCGCAGCAGCCGGTCCCTGACCTCGCCGAGGGCCCGGTCCACCAGCTCCTGCGCCTCGGCGAGCCGCCCGCCGGCCCGCAGCAGCGAGTCCACCAGGGACAGCGTCGCGGCGATCCGCTGCTCCGGCGGGGCGGACTCGCCCTGGAGCGCGTGCAGGCCCTGGCCGAAGGAGGACGCGGCCTGCTGCGCGTACACGTGCTCCTGCTCGCGGCCGCGGGCCGCCTCGGCGAGCCGCAGCAGCGCCCGGCCGTGGGCCAGCGGCAGCCCGGAGGGGCGCGGGTGGGCGGCCGGCCAGGAGTCGGCGAACGCCTCCAGCATGCCGACGGTCTCCTGGAGCAGCCCGGCGTCGCCGCTGAGCTGCCATTCGTCCTCGAGCACCCGGACCCGCTCCAGGGTGGCGTCGAGCACGGCGGAGGGTTCGAGGCCGGGGGCGGCGCACACCGCGGTGAACTCCCGGTCGGCGCGCCGCAGCAGCTCCAGCGCGGCGCGCGTGTCACCGGCCTGCGCCCGGTCCTCGGCGGCGGCCTGGTAGACCCGGGCGCGGACCGCGCGGGCGGACACCGAGCCGGGGTGCGCGGCGGCGGTCTCGGCGGCCTCCTGCGCCTCGCGGAGCAGTTCGGCGCTGCCGCGCAGCCGCCACAGGGTGATGAGCTGCTGGGCGAGTTCGGTCCACAGTTCGGCGTCGAGGCCGTGCACCCGCTCCTGGGCGGCCGCTCTGCGGAGCATCTGCACGGCGTCCAGCAGGTTCTGGACCATGCCCTCGTCGGCGAAGCGGGCGGCGAGGTCGCGGGCCTGCCGGACCACGTGGGACGGCTGCGCGGCGACGCCGACGGTCCTGCTGCCGTCCGGCGGCAGCGGCATGAAGCGCTCCAGGACCCGCGCGGCGACTTCGGCGAAGGGCTGCGGCGACTCGGTGACGACGCCGCCCGGCGCGTCGTCGCGGGCGCCCTCGCGCAGTCCTGAGGCGCGGGCCGCCTCCTGGACCGCGGTGCGCACCGCCGCGTCGGAGATGCGGTCGCCCGGGCCCTCGGTGAGCTGGGTGATCGCCAGCGCGGGGAAGTTGGGCCCGCTCTTGCCGAACCGCTGCTCCACGTACTCCGAGCAGTGCTTGAGCACCAGCAGCGCCTCGTCGCGGCCGAGCGAGCCGAGCAGCACGTCGCGCACGCCGTCGGCGAAGCGGTACCAGCGGTGGTCGTCCTTGTGGCCGTCCTGGGCGCGCACCACCAGCCCGCTGAGCAGCACTTCGGCGAGTTCCGCGGGCCCGGAGTCGGGCAGCATGGTGCGCTGGACGAGTTGCATGACCGGCAGGAAGAGCGGCGCGGCGGCGAGGTGGACGGCGAGCTGGGCGGCGGCGGGCGAGGCGGCGGAGCGGAACCGGCCGACCAGGGCGGGCACCGGCACGGTGGTGTGCCGCGGCGCGGTCGGCGTCGCGGGCTGGTCGGCGCGCACCCAGCCGACGGCGGCGGGCGCCTGGCCGGCGCCGGAGCCGGCCAGCAGCCGCGCCCAGGCGCCGAGCGCCTGCGCGGTGGGCGGCATCACGGGCACCGGCAGCGCGTCGGGTTCCGCGGCGTAGCCCGCGGCGCCTTCGGCGAAGCGCAGCGGCGCGGCGTGCACCAGTCCCTCGGGGCGGCGCAGCACCCCGTAGGAGACGGGCAGCCGGGTGCGGTTCCACAGCCGGGCGGGCAGCGGCTGGAGCACCGCGACGGGGCCGTGCCGGGCCAGCCGGTACAGCAGCCGGTGGGCGCGGCCGCTGCGCCACAGCGGGCCGACGCAGTCGCTGACCAGTACGGTGACGCGGCCGCCGGAGGGGTCGTTGAGCTGCTCGGCTGAGCGCAGCCCGGCCCGGTCGGGGTCGAACCGGCCGCTGACCGCCAGCTCGCCGGTGGGCGTGTCGTGCAGGTAGTGCACCTGCACCTCGCGGAAGGCGCCGAGGCGTTCGAAGACACCGGCGAGTTCGCGCAGCATCCGCTCCCACACGAACATCGACGAGGAGGCGTCCATCAGCAGCTGCATCGACGCGTCGGCCCGGCTGTCGGGGCGGAAGACGGGGAGCAGCAACCCGCCGGCGCGCGCGGTCCTTTCGGCGGTCGCGGCCTCGTCGAGGTCCGCCCTGCGGGGCCGTCCCGGGCTCCGGAAGCGCTGCAGTGGCCGCAGTGCGGACTGCAGTTCGAGCAGGCCGGGCAGCGCGGCCGCCTCCGGCACGGCGACCCCGAGGGCGACCGCGCCGGTCAGCGAGCGGCCGCCGCCGGCGCCCGCGGCGCCCGGGTAGAGGCTGACGGTGCGCTCCGGCGGCGGCGGCGTGGCGGGCGGCACCAGGCGGGCGCCGGCGCCGTCCGTGTCGCCCTTGCCCGGCCGCAGGTAGCCGGGGCCGGGCGGCGCCGGGTCGGTGCCGCCCGCGGCGCCGCCGGTCTGTGCGGCGGCGCCGGCGGGGGCGGTCGGCCGCGACCAGCGGGCCAGCCACAGGGCGTCGGCGAGTTCGTCCGGGGCGGGGTCGAGACCGGCGCGGCTCAGCGCGCCGACGACCTCGGCGAGTCCGTCGGCGCTCCGCGCCGGCCCGCCGGGGCTCTCGGGCCCCCGGGTGGTCGGCTGTGGGTCGGGGGACGCTCCGGACTGCTCGGCCATGGCCGCCTCACCTGGGCCGGTCGAGCCGCTGGATGAGCATGTCGGCCAGCCGGGAGCGGGTGGGCGGGGCGGCGTGGTGGGTGAGGTAGAGGGCGTTCAACAGCTGGTCGGTGGCGAGCAGTTCGCTGCGGGAGCGCTCGAGGAACCGCTGGACGAGGTCGTCGCCGATGGTGGCGGCCTCCTCGCCGAGGTGGGCGCGCACCACGGTGGACAGCCGCTCGTGGTCGGGGCGGCCCAGCTCCAGGTGGATGCAGCGGCGCAGCAGCGGCGCGGGGAAGTCGCGTTCGCCGTTGCTGGTGAGGACGACGAACGGGAAGGCGCGGCAGCGGATGCGGCCCTCGCGCAGCGCGACCCGGCTGCCGTCGTCGGTCATCACGTCGACCTGGGGCTCGCGTTCGGCGAGCCGTTCCAGTTCGGGGATGCCGAACTCGCCCTCCTCCATCACGTTCAGCAGGTCGTTCGGCAGGTCGATGTCGCTCTTGTCCAGCTCGTCGATGAGCAGCACCCGGGGCCGGGCGGTGGGCAGCAGCGCGGTGCCGAGCGGCCCGAGCCTGATGTAGCTGCCGATGCCGCCGGGCGGCGCGGTGCCGGAGTTGGCGGCGATCTGGGTGTCCTGCAGCCGGGCGATCGCGTCGTACCGGTACAGGCCGTCCTGCAGGGCGCTGCGGCTGACGATCGGCCAGTGCAGCACCCGGCCGAGGCCGAGTTCGTACGCGACGGCGTGCGCCAGGGTGCTCTTGCCGGTGCCGGGGCTGCCGGTGACGAGCAGCGGACGACGCAGGTACAGCGCCGCGTTGACCATCTCCAGCTCCTCGGGGCTGGGACGGTGCAGTTCTGCCATGTGCCGGTAGGCGCCGAGCCTGCGCGCCGAGGAGCTGTCGGGGCCGGGGCCCTGCTCGACCAGCGGCGCGCCGTCGAAGTCCCGCCACGGCGGCGGTTCCGGCAGCATGTCGATGCCGGTGTGCGGTTCTCCGGTGCCTCGGTAGATGAGCCATTCGCCGGCCCGCTCGGCGTCGGTCACGTCACTCACCTCGATGCCCCTCTCGGTTGTGATCCGTCCGGCCTGTCATGGAGTCTCCAGCAGCTCGTCTGTTCCGGGTAGGGGCCTGGTCGGGTCGTCGTACAGCAGGGTCAGGCCGCTGGACCAGAACGTCTCCGGCATGCCCGCGGCCACCTTGGCGCGCAGCGCGACCAGTTCGCGCGGGAGCCCGGAGGCGGTACGGGCGGCGCGCACCGCCCGGGCGGTGCCGCGGTGGAAGTCCGCGCAGAGCGCGTCGCGGTCCAGCGGGTCGCGGCGCCACAGGGCGATCGCGTAGCCGCTGCGGACCAGCGCGTGCAGCACCTCGGGGGCGTCGTCGCCGCTGCGGCACAGCACCGGCAGCGTCTGCGGCGGGCGCAGCCGCAGGTCGGCGTCGTCGGGCAGCGGGCCGGCCGTCGACTCGTCGCAGTCCAGCACCACGGCGGCGGGCGCCGAGCGGTGCAGGGCGCGCCAGCGGGTGTGCCGCTCCTCGGCGAGCGCCGGGTCCTCGTCGACCGGCGGGTCGGTGCGGCGCACCACGATCGGTCGCTCGGCGCCCAGCGCGGCGCCGCCGGGCACCAGCCGCCAGGCGTCGGCGGCGAAGCCCACCAGGGCTCCGGGCAGGGCGAGTTGCAGGGTCGCGGTGTAACCGGGCTCGTCGCAGCGGCGGAACGCCTCGGCCAGCGGCTCGGCCAGCCGCACCGGCAGCTCGGCGAAGGCGGTGCCGCGGAAGTCCTCGGCCACGCAGTCCACTTCGCCGCCGGGCGGCACCACGCAGACCCGCCAGTCGTAGCGGCCGGGCTCCCAGCCGCGCGGGATGATCTCCAGCAGCGCCTCGGTCCTGGCCGCGGTGGCGGCGAGGTGCGGCGGCAGCACCGGCGGGACCAGTTCGCGGGCGCGCAGCCGGGACCGCCGCTCGGTGAGCAGGGTGGTGCGGAAGAGCCGGGTCAGCCGGACGTCGGCGGCGGCGGTCTCCTGGGCCCACTGGGCGAGCCGGCGCTCCACCGCCTCGTCCACGGCGGCGACCCGGGGGGCGGTGGCGGCCTGCACCGCGTACCGCAGGACCGACTCCAGCTCGGCGGTGCCGCGCCGCAGGTCGTAGAGCAGGCCGAGGCCGTCGCGCCAGGTGCGGGGGGCGACCGGCAGGCCGTGCACCGGGGCGCCGCGCACCTCGGTGACGATGTCCTGGACGCCGCGCGCGCCGACCGGCGGCGGCAGTTGGGCGAGCAGTCCGAGCAGCCGGGTGCGCTGGCCGGGGGTGAGCGCGCGGCCGGCCGCGGCGCCGATCTCGCTGTGCGCGTCGGTCCAGGTGGTGTCGCGGCCGTGCACCGAGTCGTGCTGGTCGGCGTGGTAGAGGTCGTGGGCGGTCATCACCCGCTCGTACAGGTCGTCCTCCGGGCCGTTGCCCGACGGCAGCCGGCGCAGCTGCTGGATGCCGACGGCGAGGCCGCCGTCGTGCCCCTTGCGGCGGGCCTTGACCACGCCGATGACCTCGCCGCGCACCAGGTCGACGACGGGGCCGCCGGACAGGCCGTGCGGCATCTCGTCCTCGTTGCCCAGCCGCAGTAAGCCGCCGCTGCCGGCGACCAGTTGCCCGCTGATCGTGCAGCGGCCGGTGTACGAGACGTTCTCGCCGTCCAGCGGCACCCAGCCGAAGAAGGCGACCTGGTTGGTGGTGTAGCCCTTGGCGGTGCGCTCGGTCAGCCAGACGCAGGGGTGGTCCACCGCGTCGATCAGCCGGATCAGCGCGAGGTCGGGCGCGGGCCAGGAGCCGCCGGGCACCGGGGCGGCGGGCTCCGACCACTCCACGACGCCGCTGAGCGTCTTCTCGCCGTACCCGATGCTGACGCGGTGGCCGGTCCCCCCCGCGCCGGTCCCCTCCGCGCCCGGCGCCGCGAGGTGGGCGCCGGGGCGGGTCGGGGTGTGGGGCGGGGCGGGCGGGTGCGCGGCCGCGGCGAGCCGCGCCGGGGACGGGACGCGCACCGGCGGGGCGGACGGGGCGGGCTGCTCCGAGCCGCCGGAGCCGCGCGCGGCCGAGGCCGGGCGGGCGCCTTCGAGGGCGACGTGCGCGCAGGTCAGGACCCAGTTGGGGGCGATGAAGAAGCCGCTGCCGAGCAGCCGGCCGCCGTCCTGCGCGGAGTGGATCCGCACGGTGGCGGCGCTGACCAGGGGGACCAGCACCTCGCTTGCGTCGGCGCGATCGTCGGGCCCGTCGCCGGGCATCACCGCGCGCCCCCGTGGACCGTGGTCGAGTCCGCGAGCGCTCCCGCAGCAGCCGTCCGCACGCCTTCAGTCCCCCCCTGGCCAGGTCCACCCGAAGGCTAGCCTCCCGCGCGCCGGCCGCGCGAGGCCCTTCGGGAGAACGTCGCAGGCACTGCCTATCCTTGCCGTGTACGTCCCGTCTCGTCCCGGCGTTTCATCGCTGTTCCTGCCCGTCCGCCACCCGCCCCACCCCTGTTCCGGAGCAGATCTTGTACTTCACCGACCGCGGCATCGAGGAACTGGCCGACCGGCGCGGCGAGGAGGAGGTCACCATCGAGTGGCTCTCCGACCGGCTGCGCGAGTTCGTCGACCTCAATCCGGAGTTCGAGATTCCGGTCGAGCGGCTCGCCACCTGGCTGGCCCGCCTGGACGACGACGAGGACGAGGAGTAGCCGCGCCCCCCGGCCCCCCTTGACTTCCGCCCCACGCGATATATCGTGTCTTTCGAAGACGCGATATGTTGCGTTGCGGCAGCGTACCCGAGGAGGGGCACCCCATGAGCGGCAGGTCGGAACGGACCGTGACGGAACCGGAGAAGTTCGTCTTCGACGAGCAGGTGGACACGCTCTCCGTCCGGATCGTCAACGGAGCGGTCAACGTCGTCGGGATCGAGGACGGCCCGGCCCGGGTGGAGGTCAGCGAGATCGCCGGGCCGCCGCTGAAGGTGCAGCTGAGCGGGTCCTCGCTCACCGTCACCTACGAGGACCTGCCGTGGAAGGGCCTGCTGAAGTGGCTGGACCGCAAGGGCTGGCAGCGGCACGCGGTGATCTCGCTGGCGGTCCCGGCACACACCGCGGTCGAGGTCGGCGTGGTGGGCGCCAGCGCGGTGGTGTCGGGCGTGTCCGGCGCCACCACCGTCAAGGGCGTGAACGGCGACACCACCCTGGTGGGCCTGACCGGCCCGGTGCGGGCCAGCACGGTGGCGGGCAGCGTCGAGGCCCAGTCCGTCTCGGGCGACCTGGTCTTCAGCACCGTCTCCGGTGACCTGACCGTCGTCGAGGGCAGCGGCTCGCACGTCAAGGCCGACTCGGTGAGCGGCAGCATGGTCCTGGACCTGGACCCGTCCGCGGGCGCCGACGTCCGGCTGACCACCGTCTCCGGCGAGATCGCGATCCGCATCCCCGAGCCGGGCGACGCCGAGGTGGACGCCAACACCACCAGCGGCAGCGTCTCCTGCGCCTTCGACGAGCTGCACGTCACCGGCCAGTGGGGCGCCAAGCGGATCACCGGCCGGATCGGCTCCGGCAGCGCCCGGCTGCGGGCCACCACCGTCTCCGGCGCCTTGGCGGTGCTGCGCCGGCCACCCCTGGACGACGCGCCGGCGGCGGAGCCGAGCACCGCGTCGGGGACCGCGTCAGGGGACACCGCCTCACTCCGGAAGGACGTCTGACATGCCTCCCGTCTTCGCGCACGGCCGGCTCCGGCTCTACCTGCTCAAGCTGCTCGACGAGTCGCCGCGGCACGGCTACGAGGTGATCCGGCTGCTGGAGGAGCGCTTCCAGGGCCTGTACGCGCCCTCCGCCGGCACCGTCTACCCGCGCCTGGCCAAGCTGGAGAAGGAGGGCCTGGTCACGCACTCCACCGAGGGCGGCCGCAAGGTGTACGCACTGACCGATCAGGGCCGGGCCGAACTGGCCGCGCGAGCCGACGAGATCGCCGGCCTGGAGAGCGAGATCCGCGAGTCCGTCTCCTCGCTGGCCGCGGAGATCCGCGAGGACGTCCGCGGCGCCGCCGGCGACCTGCGGGCGCAGGTGCGCGCCGCCGCCCAGCAGGCCAGGACCGACCCGGGTGGCGGGCACGAGGACGGTCGGCACCAGTGGAAGGAGCAGGCCCGCCGCGCCAAGGAGGAGAGCCGCAGGGCCAAGGAGGAGGCGAGCGACGCACGCCGCCAGGCCAGGGCGGCGCGCGAGGCGATGGACAGCGCGCGGGACGAGGTGCAGCGGATCGCCCGGCAGGTGCAGGACCAGGTGCAGACGCACGCCAGGGGCGGCGACTGGCAGGCCGGCCTGCGCGAGGGGCTGGCCGAACTCACCCGGGAGCTGGGGCAGTTCGGCGTCAACACGAGCGGCGGCCGGATGGACGCGCCCACCACCTCCTGGGGCGGCCCGGCAGGCGCGCCGCCGTACCCGGTCAAGGACGAGCCGCCGGCGGGCGCGGGTCCGGCCGGCGACGCGGCCGAGGACGGGACCGGGGACGCCGACGCCGCGGACGACGACGCCGACGCGCCGTCGACCGGTGATCCGTTCCGCGACCTGGAGCGCCTGCTCGACCGCTTCCGCGACGAGGTGCGGGACGCCGCGCGCGACGCGGGCGTGGACCTGCGGCAGGTGCGCGAGGCGCGCCGGCACCTGAAGGAGGCGGCGGCCCGCATCACCGCGGCGCTGCACGGCCGCGGGACGCCGCAGCCGTAGCGCGCCGGGGCCGGGCGCCCGCCGGAGGGTGGGCGCCCCGGCCGCCCCGGCGGACCCGCGGCCTCAGACGGTCAGCACGATCTTCCCGAACACCTCGCCCGCCGCGAGGTGTTCGAACCCCTCGCGGGCGCGGTCCAGCGGCAGCACCGAGTCGATGACCGGGCGGACCCCGGTGACGGCGCAGAAGTCCAGCAGCCCGGCCAGCTCCTCCTTGGTGCCCATGGTGGAGCCCACCACGTTCAGCTCCAGGAAGAAGATCCGGTTCAGCTCGGCGGCGCGGGGGCTGGGCCCGCTGGTCGCGCCGGAGATCACCAGGGTCCCGCCGGGCCGCAGCGACTTGACGGAGTGCGACCAGGTGGCCGCGCCGACCGTCTCGACCACCGCGTCCACCCGGTGCGGCAGCCGGGCGCCCGGCTCGAACACGCCGTGCGCGCCCAGCTCCAGCGCCCGCTTGCGCTTGGCCTCGTCGCGGCTCGTCGCGTAGACCCGCAGGCCGGCGGCCTTGGCCAGCACGATCGCGGCGGTCGCGACGCCGCCGCCCGCGCCCTGCACGAGGACCGAGTTGCCGGGCTGCACCCCGGCCTTGGTGAAGAGCATGCGGTAGGCCGTCAGCCAGGCGGTCGGCAGGCAGGCCGCCTCCTCGAAGGTCAGCTCCTTCGGCTTGGGCAGCACGTTCCACGCGGGCACGGTGACCTGCTCGGCGAAGGTGCCCTGGTAGCGCTCGGTGAGGATGGACCGCGGCTCGCGCGGCCCGACGCCGTGGCCGCACAGGCCGATCACCGGATAGACCACGACCTCGTTGCCGTCGGCGTCGATCCCGGCGGCGTCGCAGCCGAGGATCATCGGCAGGCTCTCCTCGCCGAGGCCCACCCCGCGCAGCGACCACAGGTCGTGGTGGTTCAGCGAGGCGGCCCGCACGGTGACGGTGGTCCACCCGTCGCGGGCCCGCGGCGCCGGCCGCTCACCCGACTCCAGTGCGGTCAGCGGCTGTTCGGCATCGGTGCGCGCGGCGTAGACAGCAAACATGGGCCGACCCTACGGCCCCTACCCGCGGGTAGGGAACCGCCCCGCGGTGTGACGCGTGCCGCGGGGCGGGTCTCGGGGAGCGATGCGGCTCAGGCCTGCTTGGTCTCCCAGAAGATCTTGTCGATCTGGGCGATCAGGTCCAGGGCCTTCTGACCCGTGGCCGGGTCGTTGGAGGCCTTGGCGGCGCTGAGTGCCTTCAGCGTGTCGTTCACCAGCTGGTGGAGCTGGGGGTACTTCTCGAAGTGCGGCGGCTTGAAGTAGTCGCTCCACAGCACCGAGACGTGGTGCTTGGCGAGCTCGGCCCGCTGCTCCTTGATCAGCACCGCCCGAGTGCGGAAGTCCGCGTCCTCGTTGGCCTGGTACTTCTCCTGGACCGCCTTGACGGACTCGGCCTCGATACGGGCCTGGGCCGGGTCGTACACGCCGCAGGGCAGGTCGCAGTGGGCGCTTACCTTCACCTTGGGCGCGAACAGGCGAGTGAACATGGCTGTCCTTCCTCGTGATCGTCTTTCTGGTGGGACATTACTCCCTGGAGGAGACGATTTCTCGGGTGCCCCAGGTGGCTTAGGTCAAAAGTCTGGTGTCACTCTGGGGGCGGTGGAGAATCGAGCCAGGAGGCACAGGATGCGGGAGCAGGAGACCGGCAGGCCGTCATGGCAGCTGGTCGAGGTCACCGGTCCGTCGATGGCGCCCACGCTGCTGCACGGGGACTGGCTGCTGATCCAGAAGGTCAGCGACGGCTCGGAGCAGGTGCGTGAGGGGGACGTGGTGGTGCTGCGGCATCCGCTGCAGCAGGACCTGCTGATCGTCAAGCGCGCGGTGGAGCGGCGCGAGGGCGGCTGGTGGGTGCTGGGGGACAACACCTTCGTGGAGAACGACAGCCGGGAGTTCGGCACGGTGCCGGACGAGCTGTTCCTGGCCAAGGCCCGGGGCCGGTTCCGGCCGGCCCGCGGGCTTCAGCGCTCGCTGGCGGGCGCCGCCTCGTGGGCGTCCTGGGCGGCGTCCTGTGTCAGGCCGCTGCGCGCGGACCGGTCGCTCTCCAGGCGCTTGCGCGCCCGGTAGGCCGCCACGTTCGCACGGGTGGCACAGCGGTCGGAGCAGTACCGGCGCGACCGGTTTGTCGATGTGTCGACGTACGCGTTGCGGCAGGGGCCCGCCTCGCAGATGCCGAGCCGGTCGGCGCCCAGCGTGGTGAGCTGGAAGGCCAGGCCCATGCACGCGGTGGCCGAGTAGCCGGCGCTCGCGTTGGCCGCCTGGTCGGCCAGGTGCATGTGCCAGTCGGGGCGGCCCGCCTCGTCCAGGTAGTCGTGGCCGGAGATCTGCGGGCTCACCGGGAACTCCAGCATCAGGGCGTTGAGCAGGTCCACCGCCCTGACCTGGTCGCCCTCGTGGGCGGCCTCGAAGACGCCGCGCAGCCGCACCCGCACCGCCCGCAGCCGCGCCACGTCCGCATCCACCGCCCGCGCGGCGGCCTGCGTCCCGGAGCCGAAGAGCGCCCGCACCGCCTCGATCGAGGTCAGCGCGTCGGTGCCGCGCAGCGGCTCCTCGCTGTTGACGAGGCGCACGGCGTAATCCGAGTAATGAGCCAGTTCCACTTGTGGTCCTTACTGAGAGCGGTCTAGTCTCGGTAACAGCCGAACAAGCTTTCAGGGTATTACGAAACCGAGGAGGGCGGCGCATGTCCGCGACGACACCGGGCACCACCGCGGCCGCGCACCACGGCGCGGACTGGCGCGCCTGGCAGCAGAGCTGGGATCGCCAGCAGGAGTGGTACATGCCCGACCGGGAGGAACGCTTTCGGGTGATGCTGGACATGGTCGAGGCGACGGTCGGCGCCGAGCCCAGGGTGCTGGACCTGGCGTGCGGTACCGGAAGTATCACCGACCGGCTGCTGCGGAGGCTCCCGCGGGCGCACAGCACCGGGGTGGACCTCGATCCGGCGCTGCTGGCCATCGCCCGCGGCACCTTCGGCGGCGACCCGCGGGTCGCCCTGGTCACCGCCGACCTCAAGGACCCCGACTGGCCCGCGCGCCTGCCGCGGGGCCGCTACGACGCGGTGCTGACCGCCACCGCACTGCACTGGCTGCACAGCGACGACCTCCGGGTGCTGTACGGGCAGCTGGCCGGCCTGGTCAGGCCGGGCGGGGTGTTCCTCAACGCCGATCACATGCCCGACCCGGCCACCCCCCGGATCAACGCGGCGGACCGGGCCCAGCGGCACGCAAGGATGGACGAGGCGCGCGAGCGCGGCGCGCTCGGCTGGACCGAGTGGTGGCGGCTGGCCGCCGCCGACCCGGCGCTCGCCGAGCCCACCGCCGAGCGGTTCCGGATCTACGGCGAGCACGCCGACGGCGACACGCCGCCCGCGAGCTGGCACGCCGCGACGCTCCTGGACGCCGGCTTCGGCGAGGCCCGCACCGTCTGGTCCTCGCCGTCCGACGCGATGGTCCTCGCGCTGCGCTGACTCCCGCGCCCGCCCCGCCCCGCACTTGTGCTGTGCGGGGCGGGGCGGGCGCACGCGCCGCTACAGCACCTTGGACAGGAACGCCTTCGTCCGGTCGTGCTGCGGGCTGCCGAGCACGTCGCGCGGGTGCCCGGACTCGACCACGACGCCGTCGTCCATGAAGACCAGCGCGTCGCCGACCTCGCGGGCGAAGCCCATCTCATGGGTCACGACGATCATGGTCATGCCATCCTCGGCGAGCCCGCGCATCACGTCGAGGACGTCGCCGACCAGCTCGGGGTCGAGCGCCGAGGTCGGCTCGTCGAAGAGCATCAGCTTGGGCTCCATGGCCAGCGCCCTGGCGATGGCCACCCGCTGCTGCTGGCCGCCGGAGAGCTGGCTGGGGTAGTTGCCGCCCTTGTCGCCGAGGCCCACCCGGTCGAGCAGCGCCTTCGCCCGCTCCCTGGCCACCGCCTTGGACTCCCGCTTGACCTGGACCGGCCCCTCCATGACGTTCTCGATCGCCGTCATGTGCGGGAAGAGGTTGAAGCGCTGGAAGACCATCCCGATGTCGCGCCGCTTGGCGGCCACCTCGCGGTCCCGCAGCTCGTACAGCCGGTCGCCGTGCTCCCGGTAGCCCACCAGCTCGCCGTCGACCGACAGCCGGCCGGCGTTGATCTGCTCCAGGTGGTTGATGCAGCGCAGGAAGGTGGACTTGCCCGAACCGGACGGGCCGATCAGGCAGAACACCTCCCGCGGCGCGACCTCCAGGTCCACGCCCTTGAGGATGTGCGCGGCCCCGAAGGACTTGTGGACGGCCTCCGCCTTCACCATCGGCTGGGTACTCATCGCTCAGGCCACCTTCGGTCGGCGCACGGTGGACAGGTTCGCCTTGATCCTCTGCCACGGCGTCAGCGGCAGGCTGCGCAGCGACCCGCGGGCGTACCGCCGCTCCAGGTAGAACTGGCCGACGCTGAACACGCTGGTCAGCGCCAGGTACCAGATCGAGGCGACGAAGAGCAGCTCCATGATCGCGGTGGTGTCGCTGCCGATGTTGGAGGTCGAGCGCAGCAACTCGGTGTACTGCACCACCGAGACCAGCGAGGAGGTCTTCAGCATGTTGATGAACTCGTTGCCGGTCGGCGGGATGATCACGCGCATCGCCTGCGGCAGAACGATTCTGCGCATGGTCCGCGCGCCGGTCATGCCGAGCGCGTGGGCCGCCTCGGTCTGGCCCTCGTCGACCGACTGGATGCCGGCCCGCACGATCTCCGCCATGTACGCGCCCTCGTTGAGGCCCAGACCCAGCAGGGCGGCCACGAAGGGCGTCATGACGGCGACCGTGTCGTTCTTGTACAGCGGCATCAGGTTGATCACCGGGAAGATCAACGAGAGGTTGAACCACATCAGCAGCTGCACGTACACCGGGGTGCCGCGGAAGAACCAGATGTACAGCCAGGAGACCGCCCCGGTCACCGGGTTCTTCGACAGCCGCATGACGGCGAAGAGCACCCCGAGCACCAGGCCGAGCGCCATCGAGCAGACCGAGATCACGACGGTGTGCCACGCGCCGTCGACCACCGTCCGGTCGAAGAGCTTGTCGCCGACCGTCGCCCACAGGATGTTGCCCTGCGAGAAGGCGTAGCCGAGCCACCCCAGCACCGCCACGACGACCACGGCGCTGACCCAGCGCCCGTAGTGCCGTACCGGGATGGCCCGGATGGCCTCGTACGGAGTCCCGGTCGCGACGCGGGCGTCGGCGACGGGCTCCTTCTCCAGCTTGTCAGTCACGCGGACCGTCCTTCACCACTCGCAGTGCGGTCAGGAGCCGCCGTTGACCGTGACCGTCTTGATCGCACCGCTGGAGGCGTTCCACTTCTGCAGCACCTGGGCGTAGCTGCCGTCGGCGACGATCGCGTCCATGGCGGTCTTGAGGACGTCGCGCAGCTGCGCATTGCCCTTGTCGAGCGCGATGCCGAACGGGCCGGCGTCGGCCGGGGAGCCGGCCACCTCGAAGTCGTTGCCGTTGCCGGACTTCTGGGCGATGTAGGCGGCCACCGGGGTGTCGTTGAGGTCGGCGACCGCGCCGCCGGCCTTGACCCGGGTCTGCGCCTCGGCGTCGGTGTCGAACGGCTGGATGGTCAGGCCCTTGGACCCGCAGGCCGTCTTCTGGGTCTTGAAGGCGGTCTCGTAGATCGTGCCGCGCTGCACCGCGACGGACTGCCCGCACAGGTCGGCGAGGGCCGTGACGTGGTGCGGGTTGCCCTTCTTCACCAGCAGCGAGGACCCGGACATGTAGTAGTCGACGAAGTCGACGCCCTTGCCGGCCTTCTTGCCCTTGTCGTCCAGTCCCTGCTGGCGGTCCTTGGTGTCGCTCATAGCGGACATGACGACGTCCGCGCGGCCCGAGTACAGCGACGTGATGAGGCCGTCGAACTGGCCGTTGGTGAACTTGAACCTCACACCGAGCTGCTTGGACAGCGCGGCGGCGATGTCCGGGTCGATGCCGACGATCTGACCGTTCTCGGTCTGCTCCATCGGGGCATACGAAGCATCGGTCCCGACGTTGATGACACCGGAGTCCTGGAACTTCTTCGGCAGCTTCGCGAACAGGGGGGCCTGCGACGTGCTGGAAGAGGGGGAGCTGCCGGCGTCGGAGCCGCTGTCCTTCTTCGTCTGGTCACCGCACCCGGTGAGGACCAGGGTGCCGGCGACCGCGAGGGCGGCGACCGCGGTGAGACGGGTGAGGGCAACAGAGCGCCCGTTGGTACCTGCGGTCATGCTTCCGTCCTCCTGCGAGGGTGTGGGTGAGCCATCCGGCGCGGCATGGCACTCGCCTTCGAATACCGCCACGCTGTGTGATCTGTGCATCTTGCCATCCGGACAGCACCAGGCAGGGTGCTGGTTGTGTCAAAATCGGATAACGGGCGATCCCCAGGCACCCACCGGGCCGGAACACCAAGGCCGGACCGCGGTGGGGCCGTGCCCTCCACTCCCCACTCGTCAGCGGAAACCACTTTCCGGCAGCACGAGTGGCCACCCCCCATCCCGGGGCCCACGGCGCGCGTGCGGCGCGCCTGGCGTCCGGCTGCCGCCGTGCCCACTCTCACCGGCGGCCCGGCCGCCGAGCCCGCCTCCTCCCCCCGCGCGGGAGGAGTACTCTCCCTCAACATTCCGACAAAGGGGTCAAACGTGGCAACGGAGATCGTCAATCCGCTGAGCGACACCGGCGACACGGACAGTACGGACGGCACCGGCGGCGGAAGCACCGCACGCCGTGGCAGCACGGGAAGCACCGGCGGCGCGGACCATATCGGCGGGGACCTCCCCCTCGATCCGGTCTTCGCGCTGCACCGCGGCGGCAAGATGGAGGTCGTCTCGACCGTCCCGGTGCGCGACGCCGCCGACCTCTCGCTCGCCTACACGCCCGGCGTGGCCGAGGTCTGCACCGCGATCGCGGAGCAGCCCGACCTGGTCCACGACTACACCTGGAAGTCGCAGGTCGTCGCGGTGGTCACCGACGGCACCGCGGTGCTCGGCCTGGGCGACATCGGCCCGGAGGCGTCGCTGCCGGTGATGGAGGGCAAGGCGATCCTCTTCAAGCAGTTCGGCGGGGTCGACGCGGTCCCCCTCGCGCTGGCCTGTACGGACGTGGACGAGATCGTGGAGACCGTGGTGCGGCTCGCGCCGTCCTTCGGTGGAGTGAATCTGGAGGACATCTCCGCGCCGCGCTGCTTCGAGATCGAGCAGCGGCTCAAGGAGCGCCTCGACATCCCCGTCTTCCACGACGACCAGCACGGCACCGCGGTGGTCACGCTGGCGGCGCTGCAGGGCGCCGCCCGGCTCACCGGCCGCGAGCTGGGGTCGCTGCGGGCGGTCATCTCCGGCGCCGGCGCGGCGGGCGTGGCGATCGCCAGGATCCTGGTCGAGGCGGGCATCGGCGATGTCGCGGTCGCCGACCGCAAGGGCGTGGTGCACGCCGGCCGCGAGGACCTCAACCCGGTCAAGCGGGAGCTGGCGTCGTATACGAACCGGGCCGGTCTGACCGGCACCCTGGAGCAGGCGATGGCCGGCGCGGACGTCTTCGTCGGCGTCTCCGGCGGGACCGTCCGCGAGGCCGCGGTCGCCACCATGGCGGCCGGCTGCTTCGTGTTCGCCATGGCCAACCCGACGCCGGAGATCCACCCCGAGGTCGCGCACCGGTACGCGGCGGTGGTCGCGACCGGCCGCAGCGACTTCCCGAACCAGATCAACAACGTGCTGGCCTTCCCGGGCATCTTCGCCGGGGCGTTGCAGGTCCGCGCGTCCGCCATCACCGAGGGCATGAAGCTCGCCGCCGCGGACGCCCTCGCCGCGGTGGTCGCCGACGAGCTGTCGGCCGACCGGGTCATCCCCTCGCCGTTCGACCCCCGGGTCGCCCCCGCGGTCACCGCCGCGGTGGCCGCCGCCGCCCGCGCGGAGGGCGTCGCCCGCCGCTGACCGCGGCGGCCCGCTCCGCCGCCCGCCACCCGCCCGGTGCGCGCCGTTCCCCGGCGCGCACCGGGCGCGGTGCGATGTGACCGGTCTCACGGGGCAGATGGCCACTCCATGACGGATTCCACCAGTCTCAGTACACGACATGCGCCCCCTCTTCCCCGCCGAGCAGGAGACGACCATGGAGACCGCAGCCGCAGCGGAACGATTCGTCAGGGTCTGGGAGTCGGGCTGGGCCAGGCACGACGTCGACGCGATCCTCGCCCTCTACACCGAGGACTGCGTCCACCGCTCGATGCCGTTCCGGCCGCCGCACGTCGGCCGGGCCGCGCTCGCCACCTACCTGCGCTGGTCGTTCGCCGACGAACTGCCGCTGACCGTGCGGTTCAGCGCGCCGCTGGTGGGTCCCGGTGCGACGGCGGTCGCCGAATTCCACGTCACCGCCGAGGAGTCGGGGCCGCAGGGCCCGCGCTCCAGCACCGTCGCGGGGTGCGTCTTCGTACGCTTCACCGCCGACGGCCTGGCCGCCGAGACCCGCGACTACTGGCACACCGCGCCGACCCGCGAGCCCGCCTCGGCGCACCCGTTCCTGCTCCCCGCCTCCTCCGGCTGACAACGGCTTTGGCAAAAAGTTCCACGATTTACGCCACGGAGGTTGCTTACTGCCAGCCGCACTCGACAGGCTGCGCCCAGCAGTTCCCGCACGGCGCGTACGCGCGCACGCCCGCACGCGCCCCGTACGCCCCTGCCACCACGCAACGCGAGGAGCCTGGATGCACCACCCCCTCAGACACCGCAGAACACCGGCGCTGGCCGCGGCGTTCACCCTGCTGGCCGGACTGTCGGTCGGCGCCGGCACGGTCGTCGCGCACGCCGCCGTGCCGCCGGAGCCCGCCGCGCCCGCCGCCACCCGCCAGGCGGAGTTCACCGCCGCGGCCCACGAGTTCGGCGTGCCGCTGCCGGTGCTCGAAGCGGTGTCGTACTACGAGACCCGGTGGGAGGCGCACGCCGGGCAGGAGAACGCCGAGGCCGGCTACGGCCCGATGAACCTCACCGACCTGACCACCGCGGAGCTGGACGCCGACGGGCTGACCACCCAGTCCACCCGGTACGCCCCGCTGCTCACCGCGCCCGCCGAGCACACCGCGCCGGCCGCCGCGCAGCTGCTGGGCGTCGACGCCGCCGCCGTGCGCGGCGACGAGGCGCAGAACATCCGCGGCGGCGCCGCGCTGCTCGCCTCCTACGCCAAGGGCTACGGCCACGGCCGGCTGCCGCACTCCACCGACGGCTGGTACGCGGCCGCGGCCCGCTACAGCCAGTCCACCGAGAACAAGGTCGCGCAGGCCTTCGCCGACGGCGTGTGGGACACCCTGCGCACCGGCGCCTCCCGCACCACGCAGGACGGCCAGCAGATCACCCTGGCGCCCACCGCGCGGCTGCACCCCGACCGCGCCGACGTCCGCAAGCTCGGCCTGAAGGACGTCACCCCGCCCAGGAGCAGCGCCAAGCCCGAGTGCCCCAAGTCGCTGGACTGCGACATGATCCCGGGCGCGTACACCCTGCTCGACCCGTCGAACCTCGCCGACTACGGCAGCCACGACCTCGCGGACCGCCCGAACGGCAGCCTCGACATCCGCTACATCACGCTGCACACCACCGACGAGACGTACGACGGCACCCTCGACCTCTTCAACGACCCGACCTACGCGGCGGGCGCGCACTACGTCGTGCGCTCCGAGGACGGCCACGTCACCCAGATGATCCCGACCAAGGACATCGCGTGGGACAGCGCCAACCGCTCCTTCTACCAGCACTCCATCGGCATCGAGCAGGAGGCGTGGGCCACCCACGGCGGCGCCTGGTTCAGCGAGGACCTCTACCGCTCGACGGCTCAGCTGGTGAAGTACCTCGCGGCGAAGTACGACATCCCGCTGGACCGCGCGCACATCCTCGGCCACGACAACGTGCCGGGCAGCAGCGAGAGCGGCGTCGCCACCCAGCACTGGGACCCCGGACCCGGCTGGGACTGGGAGCACTTCTTCGACCTGCTCGGCGCCCCGATCAGGGCCACCGCGCCCCAGGGCAGCGACGTCGTGGCGATCAGGCCCGGGTACGCCCGCAACCCGCAGACCACCACCTACTGCGACGACGTGCAGGGCTACAAGCGGTTCCCCGGCCCGTACCGCAGCTTCGACTGCCCGGTGACGTCCGCGGACGCGCCGGCGAACTTCGTGCCGCTGTACACCGCGCCGAGCACCTCGGCCCCGCTGGTCGCCGACCCGTACCTGCACCCGACGGGCGCGGGTACCGACGCGATGAACGACTGGGGCGACAAGGCGCCGGCCGGTGAGGAGTACGTGGTCGCGGACCGGCAGCCCGGCTGGACGGCGATCTGGTGGGGCGGCCGGGAGGCGTGGCTGCAGGACTCCCCGCAGCACCCGACGACCGTGCCGGTCACCGCGGCGCGGATCGTCCCCAAGGCCGGGAAGGCCTCCGTCCCCGTCTACACCACGGCCTACCCGGAGGCGTCCGTCTACCCGGCGGACTTCGTGGCCTTCGAGGGCGGCACCCCGCGCGCCCAGCTCGCCCGCGCCAAGTACACCGTCGCGGCCGGGCAGTCGTACGTGGCGGGCGGTCCCGCGGTGAACACCGACTCGTACTTCGCCATCTACTACGACGGCTCCGCGCCCTACGACCAGCACGACTTCGTCGGGCAGACCAAGGTGTACGAGATCGTCTACAACCACCGGATGGCGTTCGTGAACGCCGCCGACGTGGACGTGGTCCCGGCCGGCTGAACCAGCCGAGAGCCCGGGCCCGGGGGGCGACCGGAGGGGCGGCTCAGCCCTTCCGGTCGACCTCCAGCGCCTCGTGGGTGGCCCGCAGCGCACGGCTCGACGTGTCGAAGGTGCGCTGCGCCACGCACACGAACAGGCAGTCCACCACGACCAGCTGGCTGATCCGGCTGGCCATCGCCCCCGGCCGGAACGTCGTCTCCCGGCCCGCCGACACCAGCACGAAGTCGGCGAGCCGGGCGGCGGTCGACATCGGGTGGTTGGTGATCACCACGGTGGTGGCGCCCTGCGCGGCCGCCCTGCGCAGCGGCGCGAGCACGTCCCTGCTCTCCCCCGAGTGCGACACCGCGAGGAACACGTCGCCCTCGCCGAGCAGCACCGCGCTGGTCAGCGCCGACTGCGAGTCGCCGTGCGCGTGGCAGGGCCGGCCGATCCTGGCGAGCTTCTGCTGCAGGTCCTGGGCGACCAGGCCGGAGGCCCCGACCCCGGCGATGTGCAGCTGCCCTCCCCCGCACACCGCCAGGACCGCGCCTGTCAGCTGACCGGCGTCGAGCTGCGTGGCGGTCTCCAGCACGGCCTGCGACTCGGTGTGCACCAGCTTGGCGATCACCTCCTCGGCGGAGTCGTCCGAGGTGATGCCGGAGGTCAGGGTGGAGCGGGGCGCCTGCCGGGCGGCGGAGGCGGCGAGCGCGAGCCGCAGCTCCGGATAGCCGGCGAAGCCCAGTGCGCGGGCGGTGCGCACGATGGACGACTCGCTGGTGCCGGCCAGCACGCTCAGCTCCGAGATGGTGCTGCGGGCCACCTGCGCCGGGTCCTCCACGATCAGCGACGCGATGCGCGCCGCGGCCGGGGTGAGCGAGGGCAGCAGTCCGCGCACGGTCGCGGTGAGCGCGTCGCCCGCGTCACTGGCCGCAGTGGCGTTCCCCGGACCGGACCCCGCGGGCCGCACGACGTTTTCCTGCACGGGGAAAGGATGCACCGGAAACCGCCCTCATGGGAGCGGGCGGAGGCAATCCGCCCCGCGCGCCCGTCCGGCGGCGGGTGTCACACCCACGGGTGACAATGGGCGGGTGACCGCCGCTCCCCTCCCGCCGCTGCCGCGGCCGCTGCCGCCGTCGGCGCTGACCGCGGTGGACGACGAGCGGCTGGAGCGGCACGGGGTGCGGCTGCTGCTGAAGCGGGACGACCTGCTCCACCCCGACCTGGTCGGCAACAAGTACCGCAAGCTGCGGCTGAATCTGGCCGCGGCCCGCGAACAGGGCCACGGCACCCTGCTGACCTTCGGCGGCGCCTACTCCCACCACCTGCGGGCCACCGCGGCCGCGGGGCGGCTGCACGGCTTCGCGACCGTCGGCGTGGTCCGCGGCCACGAACTCGCCGGCCGGCCGCTGAACCCGCTGCTGGCCGCGGCCGCCGCCGACGGCATGCGGCTGCGCTTCGTCGACCGCGCGGCCTACCGCCGCAAGGCCGAGCCGGCGTGGCTGGCCGCGCTGCTCGCCGAGGCCGGCCCGGCGTACGTCCTGCCCGAGGGCGGCTCCAACGCGGCGGCCGTGCACGGCTGCACCGGCCTGGGGCGGGAACTGGCCGGGCACGCGGACGTCGCGGTGGTCGCCTGCGGCACCGGCGGCACGCTGGCGGGGCTGGCCGCCGGCTTCCCCGGCGAGGCGGTGGGCGTCTCGGTGCTGCGCGGCGGGTTCCTCGCCGCCGAGGTGCTCCGGCTGCAGCACGCGGCGTTCGGCGGGCGCCGCGGACACTGGCGCGTCGAGGACCGCTTCCACCAGGGCGGCTACGCCCGCACCACGCCCGCGCTCGACCTCTTCGCCGCGGACTTCACCGCCCGCCACGGCGTGGCCCTCGAACGCCTCTACGTCGCCAAGGCGCTGCACGCGGCGTTCGCGCTGACCGCGCAGGGCGCCTTCCCGCGCGGCTCGCGGCTCGCCGTGGTGGTCACCGGCGCCCCGCCGCGGGACGGGCTTACGCCCGTCACACCGTCCCCCCGTAACCTTGACCCATGACCGCGCCGCCCGCGAGCCCGCCGCCGACCGCCCGCCCGGCGGTGCCCGGGAGCCGGCGGCAGCGGCAACCGGGCGCATTCGCATGCGAATTGAGACCTGGAATCCCCCCCACCGTGCGTGCCCGTGCGCTTACCATGGGTGACAGGTGCGGGTGGCGTCCGTGCTCCGTCCGGGCGACACCGGGGGACGGATCGCGATAGCGTCACTGCGAACCACGTGAACCAGAGCAATCACCGTGTGCCACCTTGGAGGTGTGGGTGTCCCAGATCGCAGGCGAGCCCGGGTCGAAGGACTTCGTCGAGGTCCGGCTGCCCGCGGCAGGCGCGTATCTGTCGGTGCTGCGGACGGCCACGGCCGGACTCGCGGCCCGGCTGGACTTCACCCTCGACGAGATCGAGGATCTGCGCATCGCCGTCGACGAGGCGTGCGCGATCCTGCTGCAGCAGGCCGTCCCCGGTTCCGTACTGAGCTGTGTGTTCAAGCTGGTCGGCGACTCCCTGTGGGTCACCGTGTCCGCACCGACCACCGACGGGCGGGCCCCCGAGCGCGACACCTTCGCGTGGACGGTGCTGTCCGCGCTGGCGGGCGAGGTGGACTCCACGGTCGCCGAGGACCGGACGGTCAGCATCAGCCTGCACAAGAAGCGCGGCGCCGTTCCCGGGCTGTCGTGAGGCCGTCGTCGTGAGGCCAGCAGACAACCCCGGCACGCCCGCGGAGCACGAGGTGCCCGCGGCGCGCGGTCGTGCCACCGTCCCCGCCCAGCAGCCCCCGGACCCCGAGGGGCCGGGCACCGATGGGGGGCGGCACCCGGCGCCACCGCATCCCGGGCCAGGGACGCGTACGGACCGTAGGGAAGCGATGGACGCGGCGGAGCAGGCGGACCCGATGGATCAGCACGAGCACGTCAAGAGCGCCGAGCAGGTCACCGGCGCCGAGCACGGCAGACAGGCCGGTCACGCGGATCAGCCGGGGCACGCGGAGCCGCACGACCCGCACGACCGGTCGGGCGCCCGCGCGCTCTTCGTCGAGCTGCACAAGCTGCCGGAGGGCTCCCCGGAGCGCGCCGAGCTGCGCAACCAGCTGGTCCGGATGCATCTGCCGCTGGTGGAGCACCTGGCCAGGAGGTTCCGCAACCGCGGCGAGCCGCTGGACGACCTCACCCAGGTCGCCACCATCGGGCTGATCAAGTCCGTGGACAGGTTCGACGTCGACCGCGGCGTGGAGTTCTCCACCTACGCGACCCCGACGGTGGTCGGCGAGATCAAGCGGCACTTCCGGGACAAGGGCTGGGCGGTACGGGTGCCGCGCCGCCTCCAGGAGCTGCGGCTGTCGCTCACCACGGCGACCGGCGAACTGTCCCAGCGGCACGGCCGGGCGCCGACCGTGCACGAGCTGGCCGAGCACCTGAAGATCTCCGAGGAGGAGGTCCTGGAGGGGCTGGAGTCGGCGAACGCCTACAGCACGCTGTCGCTGGACGTGCCGGACACCGACGACGAGTCGCCGGCGGTGGCGGACACGCTCGGCTCGGAGGACGAGGCGCTGGAGGGCGTGGAGTACCGCGAGTCCCTCAAGCCGCTGCTGGAGCAGCTGCCGCCACGGGAGAAGACGATCCTGCTCCTGAGGTTCTTCGGCAACATGACGCAGTCGCAGATCGCCCAGGAGGTCGGCATCTCCCAGATGCACGTCTCCCGGCTGCTCGCCCGCACGCTGGCCCAGCTCCGGGACAAGCTGCTGATCGAGGAGTGAGGCGCGCGGTCCGCGACGCCGTCAGGCGGTCCTGCGGATGCCGAGCGCGTCGGTGGTGGCCGGGTGGACCAGCAGGAACAGGCCGGCCAGCGCCAGCGCGCCGAGCACCGCGCCGCCGGCGACGACCCCGCCGTCGCTCTTGAGCATCGTCCAGGCGATCGGCAGGCAGAGCAGCTGCATGATCAGCGCGGGCCCGCGGCTCCAGCTGCGGGCCTTGCGCAGCCCGTACGCCGCGCCCAGCGGCAGCGCGGCGAGCAGCAGCACCAGGAGGCCGGCGAGCACCGCCCTGTCGCCGCCGGTGAAGAACATCGTGACGCCCCAGGCGGCGACCGCCAGCCCCTCCAGGCCGGCGACGGCCGCGGCGAGCGTCAGCCGCAGCGGCGGCCGGCCCGCGGGCACGGCGGCAGGCCCGGCGACCTGGCCGGAGCCGGGCTCGGCCACGGGCGCGGCGGCCGGCTCGGCGAGGGGCGCGGGCTTCCGTGCGGCGGCCCTGGCGGGCTTCCGCGCGGCGGCGGGGCGGCGTTTCGGGGTCTGGCTCACACCGTTCAGCGTAGCCCCGGGTGAAATCGCCTGGGTACGCTGTCGACCATGCGTGCTCTTCTCGTGGTCAACCCCGCCGCCACCACCACCAGCGCACGGGTTCGGGACGTGATCAGCACCGCGCTGTCCAGCGACCTGAAGCTGGAGGTCGCCACCACCGAGTACCGCGGGCACGCCCGGGACCTGGCCCGGCGGGCCGCCGAGGGCGGCCAGACCGAGCTGGTGGTCTCGCTGGGCGGCGACGGCACGGTCAACGAGATCGTGAACGGCCTGCTGCACCACGGCCCCGACCCGGACGCGCTGCCCCGCCTCGCGGTGGTGCCCGGCGGCTCCACCAACGTCTTCGCGCGGGCGCTCGGGCTGCCCAACGACGCCGTGGAGGCGACCGGCGCCCTGCTGGACGCGCTGCGTGAGGACTCCTCGCGCACCGTGGGCCTCGGGCTGGCGAGCGGCACCCCGGGCACCGAGGACGAGGGCGTGCCGGCCCGCTGGTTCACCTTCTGCGCGGGGCTGGGATTCGACGCCGGAGTCGTCGGACGGGTCGAACAGCAGCGGGAGTTGGGCAAACGGTCGACGCACGCGCTGTATCTGCGCCAGGTGGCCCGGCAGTTCCTCGGCGACCCGCACCGCAGGCACGGCACGATCACCCTGGAGCAGCCGGAGCAGGAGCCGGTGGCGGGGCTGATGACCGCGATAGTCTGCAACACCTCTCCCTGGACCTATCTGGGGAACCGGCCGGTCTACGCGTCTCCCGAGGCGTCCTTCGACACCGCGCTCGACCTGCTCGGGGTCACCAGGATGTCCACCGTGTCAGGCACGCGTTACGCGGCGCAATTGCTTCGTTCCACCCCGGAAAGGGGCCCGCGGGGCAAGCACACGGTGTCACTGCACGATCTCACCGACTTCACCTTGCAATCGCAGGCGCCGCTCCCCTTCCAGGTGGACGGTGACCACCTGGGACTGCGTACGAGCGCGACCTTCACAGGCGTACGCCGGGCACTGCGTGTGATTGTGTAAGTCGAAGAGCCTAAAGTCCTTTTACTCGAACGTTTAGACTGGGCTGCACCCGATGGATGTAGGGCTGTGATCGAGGCGACACCGAGGATTCCAAAAAAAAACTCCTGAAGGGGTTGTATCTCCAGCCGAGGTTTGCGAACCTCTAACTGGCGATCGGGACGGGCCGGACTGACGGCCCCCGTGAGAGCCCGAATCCTCCACTCACACCAGCGGGACCGCACCAGCGAAGGCTGGGTGGCGTCCCGTTCCCTGTGAGGGGATTCGTGAAAGCGTTCACATTCACAAGCAATGTGCTTGTCACACGAGGAGTTGGAGCAGCCATGGACTGGCGTCACCGCGCCGTTTGCCGCGAGGAAGACCCCGAGCTCTTCTTCCCCATCGGCAACACCGGTCCTGCGCTGCTGCAGATCGAGGAAGCCAAGGCCGTCTGCCGCCGCTGCCCCGTCATGGACCAGTGCCTGCAGTGGGCACTGGAGAGCGGCCAGGACGCCGGTGTCTGGGGTGGCCTCAGCGAGGACGAGCGTCGTGCGATGAAGCGCCGCGCCGCCCGCAACCGGGCCCGCAACGCCAGCGCCTGACCCACAGCTTCCAGCCGAGCCGCAGCGCGCAGCACCTGTCTCGAACGCGCAGCACGCAGCATCGCGAAGAGCCCCGTACCAATGGCGGTACGGGGCTTCAGCGTGTCCCGGCGGCTGCGCGTGACAGGTGCCGGACGGGCGCCGGACGGCTAGGCGTCGAGCGGGAGTTCGAGCGTCACCCGGGTTCCGCCCGAGGGGGCCGGCAGCATGTCGAAGGCGCCGGAGAGTTCGCCGACCACCAGGGTGCGGACGATCTGCAGGCCCAGGTTGCCGGCCTTCTGCGCGTCGAACCCCGGCGGCAGGCCGCGCCCGTCGTCCTGCACCGCGACGGTGAGCAGCTCGCGGCCGCGGGTCACGGTCACGTCGACGGTGCCCGACTCGGCCGGGCCGAAGCCGTGTTCGAGCGCGTTCTGCACCAGCTCGGTGAGGACCATGGACAGCGGTGTGGCCATCTCCGCGGTGAGGATGCCGAACCGCCCGGTGCGCCGGGTGGTGACCCGGCCGGGTGAGATCTCCGCCACCATCGCCAGCACCCGGTCGGCGATCTCGTCGAACTCGACCCGCTCGTCCAGGGTCTGGGAGAGCGTCTCGTGCACGATGGCGATCGACCCGACCCGGCGGACCGCCTCCTCCAGCGCCTCCCGGGCGCTCTCGGAGTCCATCCGGCGGGCCTGCAGCCGCAGCAGCGCGGCCACCGTCTGCAGGTTGTTCTTCACCCGGTGGTGGATCTCCCGGATGGTCGCGTCCTTGGTGATCAGCTCCCGCTCGCGGCGGCGCAGTTCGGTCACGTCGCGCAGCAGCACCAGCGAGCCGGTGTGCACGCCCTTGGGCTTGAGCGGGATGGCGCGCAGCTGGATGACGCCGTCGCCGCCCTCGACCTCGAACTCCCGCGGCGCCCAGCCGCTGGCCAGCTTGACCAGGGCCTCGTCCACCGGGCCGCGCTCCGGGGCGAGTTCGGCGGTGGCCTTGCCGAGGTGGTGGCCGACCAGGTCGGCGGCCTGCCCCAGACGGTGGTACGCCGACAGCGCGTTGGGGCTGGCGTACTGCACCAGTCCTTCGGCGTCCAGCCGGATCAGCCCGTCGCCGGCGCGCGGCGAGGCGTCCATGTCGACCTGCTCCGCCGGGAACGGGAACGACCCCGCGGCGATCATCTGCGCCAGGTCCGAGGCGCTCTGCAGGTACGTGAGTTCGAGCCGGCTGGGGGTGCGCACGGTCAGCAGGTTGGTGTTGCGGGCGATCACGCCGAGCACCCGGCCGTCGCGGCGCACCGGGATGGACTCGACCCGCACCGGCACCTCCTCGCGCCACTCCGGGTCGCCCTCGCGCACGATCCGGCCCTCGTCCAGCGCCGCGTCCAGCAGCGGCCGGCGGCCGCGCGGGACCAGGTGGCCGACCATGTCGTCCTGGTACGAGGTGGGGCCGGTGTTCGGCCGCATCTGCGCCACCGAGACGTACCGGGCGCCGTCCCGCGTCGGCACCCAGAGCACCAGGTCGGCGAAGGACAGGTCGGAGAGCAGTTGCCACTCCGAGACGAGCAGATGGAGCCATTCGAGGTCGGACTCGTCGAGGTCCGTGTGCTCGCGTACGAGGTCGTTCATGGAGGGCACGCCTGCGAGCGTACCCCGCGCCGCGCGGCCGCCGGGACAGCGAATTGACCGCTCGCACGTATGGACACGGGGCAATGGTCTAGTCCACAATGGCGGGTGCTGGATCTCCGCTCTCCCCGCACAGGAGGGCGGACGAGGTGAGGCGTTCTCTGCCCTGACTACGCCGGAGCCTCCACTGGTCGGCCCTATCGGGCCCGCGGGGCACCGCACACCCCGCAGGTCACGGCGCCGACGGCAGCTCCGGGCTGCGGTGCTGGAGAGGTTGAGGGTCCTCTCCCGGCACCGCGGCCCGTAGTTCTTTCCTAACGGGTCTCGGTGATCTTGGCCAGCGCCCTGGGCGCGTCGGGGTCCTGGCCGCGGGCGATGGTGACCTCGTAGGCGAGCTTCTGCAGCGGGAGGATCTCCAGCATCGGCTGGAGCGACTCGGGGAGGCGGCCGGTGGGCAGTGCGAAGCCGTGGGACGCGGCGTCGACCTGCGGCTGGGGGCCGATCACCACGAGGTCCGCGCCCCGGCCGCGGAGCCGGTCGAGGACCGGCTGCAGGGCCCGGCCGCCGAGGCCCTCGGTGACGATCGCGATCACCGGGGAGATGTTGTCGACCATGGCCAGCGGGCCGTGCAGCAGGTCGGCCCCCGAGTAGGCGAGCGCCGGGATGTAGCTGGTCTCCATCATCTTCAGCGCGGCCTCCTTCGCGGTCGGGTAGCCGTAGCCGCGCGAGGTGAGCACCATGCGCTCGGCGAAGCGGTAGCGCCCGGCGAGGTCGCGCACCTCGTCGCCGCGGGCGAGCACCTCCGCGGCGAGGTCGGGGAGCACGGCGGCCGCGGAGCCGTCGTCGTCCTTCAGGCCCATCACGAACAGGTAGAGCGCGAGCAGCTCCGCGGTGTACGTCTTCGTCGCGGGGAGCGCCTTCTCGGGGCCCGCCAGCAGGTCGATGTGGAACTCGGAGATCTCCGCGAGCGGCGAGTCCGCGTTGTTGGTCACCGCCAGGGTGATCGCGCCGGCCTCGCGGGCCGCCCGGGTGGAGGCGCCGAGGTCGGGGGAGCCGCCGGACTGGCTGACGGTGATCACCAGCACGTCCTGGAGCTGCGGCTTGGCGCCGTAGGCGGTGGTGGTGGACATCGAGGTGAGGCCGCAGGGCAGTCCCAGCTCGACCTCGATGAGGTACTTGGCGTAGAGCGCCGCGTGGTCGGAGGTGCCGCGGGCGCTCAGCAGCACGAAGCGGGGGCGCCGGGCCGCGATGCGGCGCGCGGTCCGCCTGATCCTGGGTCCGCCGTCGGCGAGCAGGCGGCGCAGCACCTCGGGCTGCTCGGCCATCTCGCCGTGCATGATCCAGCCGGGCTCGCCCCGGCGCGGAGCCTCGGACGCCGCCGTGTCCGACATCTCCACCGCCTCCATCCGGCCACCGACCCCCACCAGTCGACCACAGGACCCGGCCCCCCGCACGACAGGGCGGAGCGGGGTCGGGACGGATGCGGCGAGGCCCTCCTGCGCGGCTGCCCGCTCTGCTAGATTGGTCTATACCACACTCCCCCTCTCCAGATCGGCAGGCCCAGCGTGGAAGTCGTCATCGTCCCGGACGCCGCCGCAGGCGGCGAACTCATCGCGGAGGCCATGGCCGCCCTGCTGCGCCGCAAGCCCGACGCCCTGCTCGGCGTCGCCACCGGCTCCACCCCGCTGCCGATCTACCAGGCGCTCGCCGCCCGGGTGCGCTCCGGCGCGGTGGACGCGTCCCGGGCCAGGGTCTGCCAGCTGGACGAGTACGTGGGACTGCCCGCGGGACACCCCGAGTCCTACCGCTCGGTGGTGCTGCGGGAGGTGGTGGAGCCGCTGGGCCTGTCGGCCGGCTCCTTCATGGGCCCCGACGGCTCCGCCGACGACGTGCAGGGCGCCTGCGAGGCGTACGACGCCGCGCTGTCCGACGCCGGCGGGGTGGACCTCCAGCTGCTCGGCATAGGCACCGACGGCCACATCGGCTTCAACGAGCCGTGCTCCTCGCTCGCCTCCCGCACCCGGATCAAGACGCTGACCGACCAGACCCGGGTGGACAACGCCCGCTTCTTCGGCGGCGACATCGCGCAGGTGCCGCACCACGTGATCACCCAGGGCATCGGCACCATCCTGGAGGCCAGGCACCTGGTGCTGCTGGCCACCGGCGAGGGCAAGGCGGAGGCCGTCGCGCAGACCGTCGAGGGCCCGGTGGCGGCCGTGGTGCCGGCCTCCGCGCTGCAACTGCACCCGCACGCCACGGTGGTGGTCGACGAGGGCGCCGCCTCCAAGCTCAAGCTCGCGCCGTACTTCCGGGCCACCTACGCGGCCAAGCCCGCCTGGCAGGGCCTGTAGTCCGGCCGCAGGACGCCGCGCGGCGGCGGCGCCTACCTCGCCTGGCTGCTCGACGACGCCCCGGAAGCGACCGTGAAGCACGTGCTGGGGCTGCTGCCCCCGCCGGTACGGGTGCTGTACCGGCGGGTCTTCCAGCCGCGCTACGCGCGCACCGCGCGCTGGTCGGCCGCCTGATCGGGGTCGGCCCGAAGGGTCGCCGCGCCGCCCGCTCCGGTCGCGGTGACCAGCTCGGTGAGCACCCCGTGGCAGTCCTTGGGGTGCAGGAAGTTGATCCGCGAACCCCGCGAGCCGGGCCGGGGCTCGGGGTAGACCGACCGTACGCCGTGCTCCCCCGCGGCCGCGGTCGCCGCCTCGACGTCGGCGGTGCCGAAGGCGATGTGGTGCACGCCCTCGCCGTTCCTCGCCAGCCAGCCGGCCACCGGCCCGCCCTCGCCGAGGGGTTCGAGCAGCTGGATCCACGACGCGCCGCCGTCGTCCGTGCCGCCCACCCGCAGCATCGCCTCCCGTACGCCCATCTCCTGGCTGCTCTCGATGCTCGCGACGGTGAAACCGTAGGTGCGGCAGTAGAACTCCGCCGTGGCGTCCAGGTCGAAGCAGGCGATGCCGATGTGGTCGATTCTGGTGAGCATGGCGGCCTCTCGTCGGTCGGTCTCCTGCGCACGATCGTGTATCGCCGCCCCGCCGCAGACCAGCGGCGGGGCGGCGATATGTCAGGTGCGGGGCACGACCGGCCGGGTGGCGGCCGGGAGCCGCGGGCGGCGGCTCACGCCTCCCGGCCGGCGATCGCCTCGGCGGCCGCCTCGCCGCAGACCCGGGCCGCGCCGTGGGTGGCGATGTGCAGCGCACCGATCGGCGCGGCCTGCGGCACCCCCATCTCGACCACGATCGTCGACGGCCTGGCGGCCACCAGCGCGGCCAGCGCCTCGGCCATCCAGGCGTGCCGGTGCACGTCGCGGACCACCGCGACCACCGGGCGCTCGCCGGCCGCGGCCAGCAGCCCGGCCACCTCGGCCGAGCGGTAGGTGCCGGTCTCGGTGCCCGGCAGCAGCCGCGCCAGCTCGGCCGCCACGCCCCACGGCGTGACGTTGCCGACCGCCAGGTTCGCCGCCGGGGTGAAGGAGGCCACGTACGGCGCCCGGGTGAGCGGCGTGAACGCGTCGGTCCTGGTGATGCGCAGCGCCCGGCGGGCGGCTTCCAGCCCGACGTCGGAGCCGGGCGCGATCCCCTCCGCCGCGCCCCGCTGCTCCACCGTCCAGGCGGCGAGCCGCCGCACCCGGGCCGCCGCGTCCGCGAGGCGCTCGGCCGGCAGCGAGCCGTCCCGTACCGCCCCGACGATGGCGTCGCGCAGCGACAGCACGGTCTGCTCGTCGCACAGCCCGCCGCCCACGCAGATCGCGTCGGCGCCCGCGGCCAGCGCCATCACGGTGCCGCGCTCGATGCCGTAGGTGGCCGCGATCGCCTGCATCTCGATGCCGTCGGTGATGATCAGCCCGTCGTAGCCGAGGCCACCCTGCGCGATCGGCGCCCGCAGCAGCCCGGTGAGGATGGTGCGGCTGAGCGTCGCGGGCAGCTCGGGGTCGAGCGCGGGCACCAGGATGTGCGCGCTCATCACGACCTTGGTGTCCGCCGCGAGCGAGGCGCGGAACGGCACCAGTTCGCGGGCGTGCAGCGTCTCCAGGTCCACGTCGATCC
This sequence comes from Actinacidiphila polyblastidii, assembly GCF_036353415.1. Classification (NCBI taxonomy): domain Bacteria; kingdom Bacillati; phylum Actinomycetota; class Actinomycetes; order Kitasatosporales; family Streptomycetaceae; genus Actinacidiphila; species Actinacidiphila polyblastidii. The sequence continues at coordinate 76,910 of NZ_JAZEWV010000010.1, read as the reverse complement.
GCGGCAGCGCGTGGTGCGAGTCGACCGCGGTGTCGCCGTGGCCGGGGAAGTGCTTGACGCAGGCGGCCACGCCGGCCGACTGGAGGCCCTCCACGTAGGCGGCGGTGTTGCGCGCCACCAGCTCCGGGTCGGCGCCGAAGGAGCGCACGCCGATGACCGGGTTGCCGGGGTCGGAGTTGACGTCGCCGGAGGGCGCCCAGTCGAGGTTGACGCCGCACTCGGCGAGCCGGCGGCCCAGCTCGGCGGCGACCGCGCGGGTCAGCTTGACGTCGTCGACCGCGCCGAGGGCGAGGTTGCCGGGGAAGGAGGAGCCGCCGTGCACTTCGAGGCGGGTGACGTCGCCGCCCTCCTCGTCCGCGGCGATCAGCACGTCGGGCCGGACCGCGCGCAGTTGGGCGGTGAGCCGGGCGACCTGCTCGGCGGACTCGATGTTCCGCGAGAACAGGGCGACCGCGCCCAGCCCCTCGGCGAGGCGCAGCAGCACCCAGTCGGGCGCGGTGAGGCCCTCGAAGCCGGGCTGGAGGACGGTGAGCGCGTCGCGGGTCAGGGTGTCCGCGGGGGTGTCGATGGAAATGACGGTCATCCCTTCACCGCGCCGGCGGTCAGACCGGCGGCAACCTTGCGCTGGACCAGCAGGAAGAAGAACACCACGGGCAGTGCGATGAGGATCGAGCCGGCCATCAGCGCCCCGTAGTCGGTGCCGCGCTGGCCGGTGAACTTCAGCAGCCAGATGCTCAGGGTGTACTTGTCGTTGTCCTGCAGCAGGACGTACGCGAACAGGTACTCGTTCCAGGCGGTCATCAGCGCGTAGATGGCGGCGGCGACCAGGCCGGGGGCGAGCAGCGGCAGCACCACGCGGCGGAAGGCGGCCATCTGGCTGCAGCCGTCGACCATCGCCGACTCCTCCAGCTCCCGGGGGATGTTGATGATGAAGCCGCGCAGCATCCACACCGAGAACGGCAGCGTGGAGGCCGCGTAGACGGCGATCACACCCCAGTACTCGTTGAGTCCGCCCAGGTCGTTGAGCTGGATGTAGATCGGCACCAGCATCGAGGTGGCCGGGATCATCTGCACCAGCAGCAGCGCGATCATCAGCCCGCGGCGGCCCCAGAACCGGAACCGGCCGATGGCGTACGCGGCGAGCAGGCCGATGCCGATCGCTATCACCACGCTGAACAGCGAGATGATCACGCTGCTCTTGACGTTGTCCCAGAAGTTGGGCATGTCGATCGCCCGCTTGAACTGGTCGAACGTCACCGAGCTGGGGTACAGCTTCTGGTGGTAGCTGAGGATCTCCTGGGACGGCCGCAGCGCGGTGATGATCATCCAGTAGACCGGGAAGCCCATGATCACGAAGGTGATCAGGCCGAGGACGTTCCAGCCGGCGCGGCTCTTCTTCTTGCTGCGGTACGTGACCTTGGCTGCGGTGCTCACTCGACCTCTCCGATCTTCAGCAGCTGGCGCAGGTAGTAGATGGAGAAGCAGGACAGCAGCAGCACGGTGATGATGGAGATCGCGGCGCTGCGGCTGAAGGAGTTGACGGTGAACGCCTGGACGTAGGCGTAGAGGCCGAGCAGCTGGTAGTCCTGCTCGGGCAGGTTGTTGCGCATCAGCAGGATCTGGCCGAGGACGCCGAAGTCCCAGATCACCGAGAGCGTCGTGGTCATCACGAACACCGGCTTGATCACCGGGAAGGTGACGAAGCGGAAGATGCCGATGCCGCGGGCGCCGTCGATCCTGGCGGCCTCCTCCAGCTCCTTGGGGACCTGGGTCAGCGCGGAGTAGAGGCTGATCGCGATGAACGGGATGGCGCCCCAGATCACCAGGATCGCGATGATGGTCAGACCCGAGGTGGGGTTGAGGAACCAGTTGTGCCCGGTGTAGTCGACCCCGGGCAGCCGGGTCAGCAACTGGTCGACCAGGCCGTAGTCCGAGTCGAACATGAACTTGAAGATCGAGCTGGACACCAGCAGCGGCATCGCCCAGACCGTGATCATCACGCTGGTCATCATGAGCCGCACCCAGTCGGACACCCGCTGCATCAGCAGCGCGACCAGCAGTCCGAGCACCATGGTGAAGAAGACGCAGCCGGCCACGAAGAGGAAGGTGCGCAGCACCACGTGCCAGAACTCGCTGTCGGTCAGCACCGAGGTGTACTGGTCGAATCCGACCCACGGCGGCGAGGTGTGCAGCCACAGGTTGCCGCGGCGCTCGTCCTGGAAGGACAGCACCACAGTGTCGACCAGCGGGTAGCCCAGCACGCCGGCCATGATCACCAGGGCGGGCGTGATCAGCAGGTAGGGCAGCGATCTGCTCTGCCGGGTGCGGCGGCCGGTACGGCCGCGGCCCGGGACGGCGGACCGGTGCGCGGCCGGAGGCGGGGCGAGCGGACGTCCCCCGGTCACCGGCTCGGTGGCATGCGTGTCGGCGGCACTCATCTGCGCTGACCTTTCTTGGGTGTCATGCCGGGATACCGGGGCGGGCGGCCCGCAGCTGCGGACCGCCCTCCCCCGATGACCAACGCCCGGTTCAGGAGGCGTTGTTGATCAGCGAGTTGATCTTGTCGTCGGCCGCCTTGGTGGCGTCGGCGACGGACTTGCCCTTGAGGATGTCGAGCAGCATCGTCTTGAGGATGCCCTGCTTCTCGATCGAGGCCCAGCCCGGTGCGATGGGCGTGAACCAGGCGTCCGGCACCGCGTTGGCCGCGGCGGCGGTGGCCGGGTTGGCCTTCATCGGCTCCAGCTGCGTGGTGTTGTTCGGCAGCGTCGCCTTGGTGACGAGGGTGGCCTCGTTCTTCTCGTCGGTGTAGTCGGCGATGAACTCCTTGGCCAGGTCCTGCACCTTGGACTTGCTGACCACCGCGAGGTCGGAGCCGCCGATGAAGGAGGGCAGCGCCTTGCCGTTCGGGCCGGGCATGGTCGCCGTCTTGATGGCGTCCTTGAGCTTGGCGTTGCCGGTCGGCGGCGTGATGACCGAGCCGGCCTCCCAGCCGTTGCCGTAGATCAGGCCGGCCTTGCCGTGCGCCATCACGTTGGCGTGGTCGGTCTCGTCCTTGGTCTGGTCGCCGTGGTTGTACTTCTTGACCAGGTCGATGAAGTGCTGGATGCCCTGCTGCGCCTGCGGGGTCTCCAGGCTGGCGGTCCACTTGGAACCGTCGGTGGTGGCGATCGCGCCGCCGTACGCCTTGACGTACGACATCGCGGCGTACCAGTACTGGCCGGGCAGGTACAGCGGCGAGTAGGTCTTGTCGCTGCCCTTCTTCGCCTCGACCTTGTCCAGGGCCGCGGTCAGCGCGTCCTCGGTGGTCGGCAGCTGGTCCGAGCCGGTCGCGGCCTTGAAGTCGTCCGCGTTGTAGATCGCGACACGGGCACCGGCGTAGTAGGGCACGCAGTAGAGCTTGCCCTGGTAGGTGCAGGTGTCCTCAAGGCCCTTGATCCAGGTCGCCGAGTTGGCGAACTGCTTCTTGTCGACCTCGGCCAGGGCGCCGTTGAGGATGTACGTCATCGTCTCGGTGTTGCCCAGCTCGACCACGTCGGGAGCGCTGGAACCGGCGAGCGAGGCGTCCAGCTTCTGGACCTTGTCGCTCCACTGCTGGTACTGGATCTTCAGGTTGACCTTCGGGTACTTCGCCTTGAACTCGGCGGTCGTGTTCTTCACCAGCTCCGGCCAGGCCGTCTGCGACTCCGCCATCAGCCAGACCGTCACCGTGCCGGTGCGGTCGGCCGGGGTCTGCGCCGCCTTGTCGTCCTTCTTGTCCGACCCGCCACAGGCCGCCACACCAGCAATCATGGTCGCGACGCCGATCGCCGCGATGAGCTTGCGCTTCACGCCACCCTCCTCAGGATGCCCGAAACTCCCCCCACCGCCCGAAATGCCGGCTGATGCGAGACACGCTGCCGCCGCGTCCTGCTCGTGGGTCTGGGATTGGTCTTTCTTTCTGGTCAAATGGTTTAGACCAGTAACGGGAGCTTGGCCTAGACCTTTAGGGGTGTCAAGGGTGTATAAGAACACCCGTCGGCTCTGTTATCGGACCGACACCTGGGGGGGACCAGCCACCCACCGCCTCCCTCCGCCGGCCCAGGCCGTGCCACCATGTGAGCCGCTATTAACGGAGGAAGCCGGTGACGGCAGCGCGACAGCAGTCGGGAGTCAACGTCATGGAGAGCGACGCGGGAACGGCGGAGACCACCGGAACCGGCACCGCGGGCCGCACCGCCCGCGTGCCCAAGTACTACCGGCTCAAGAGGCATCTGCTGGACATCACGCAGACGATGCCGCCGGGCACCCCGGTGCCGCCCGAACGCACCCTCGCCACCGAGTTCGACACCTCCCGCACCACGGTCCGCCAGGCCCTTCAGGAGCTGGTGGTGGAGGGGCGGCTGGAGCGCATCCAGGGCAAGGGCACCTTCGTGGCCAAGCCCAAGGTGTCCCAGGCGCTGCAACTGACCTCCTACACCGAGGACATGCGGGCGCAGGGCCTGGAACCCACCTCGCAGCTGCTGGACATCGGCTACATCACCGCGGACGACCGGCTCGCCGAGCTGCTCGACATGAAGGCCGGCGGCCGGGTGCTGCGGATCGAGCGGCTGCGGCTGGCCAACAGCGAGCCGATGGCGATCGAGACCACCCACCTGTCCGCCAAGCGCTTCCCCGCGCTGCGCCGCAGCCTGGCCAAGTACACCTCGCTGTACACCGCGCTGGCCGAGGTCTACGACGTGCGGCTGGCCGAGGCCGAGGAGACCATCGAGACCTCGCTGGCCACCCCGCGCGAAGCCGGGCTGCTCGGCACCGACGTGGGCCTGCCGATGCTGATGCTCTCCCGGCACTCCATCGACACCACGGGCGAGCCGGTGGAGTGGGTGCGGTCGGTCTACCGCGGCGACCGCTACAAGTTCGTCGCACGCCTCAGCCGCCCCACGGACTGACAACCGCACGGGTAGTGACGCCCGTCCGCTCCGTCCCCTAGATTCGCTGGGCACCGAAAAAGGTCGCCCAAGGGGACGGAGCAGCACGAATGCCGGAAGAGACACCGCCGGAGGCCACCGCGCCGACGCCGCCCGCCACACCCGTCGTCACCCTTCCGCGGGTGCTGGCCGGGCTCTGCCTGATCATCCCGTTCGTGGCCCTGCTGTGGGTCGACTCCTACGCGCGGCTGACCCCGCGCCTGATCGGCATCCCGTTCTTCTACTGGTACCAGCTCGCCTGGGTGCCGGTGGCCGCGGCGCTGACCTACGGCGCGTACCTGCTGGTCAAGCTGGACGAGCGCGGCCGCGCGGGAGGTGACCCGCGATGAAGAACGACGTCAACGGCGTGTCCCTGGCCGTCTTCCTGGTCTTCTTCCTCGGCGTCACCGTGCTCGGCTTCCTCGCCGCCCGCTGGAGGCGCGCCGACAACGCCCTGCACCTGGACGAATGGGGCCTGGGCGGACGCAGCTTCGGCACCTGGGTCACCTGGTTCCTGCTCGGCGGCGACCTCTACACCGCGTACACCTTCGTCGCGGTGCCCGCGGCGATCTACGGCGCCGGCGCGGCCGGATTCTTCGCGGTGCCGTACACGATCATCGCCTACCCGCTGGTCTTCCTCTTCCTGCCGCGGCTGTGGTCGGTCTCGCACAAGCACGGCTACGTGACCTCCTCGGACTTCATCCGCGGACGCTACGGCTCGCGGGCGCTGTCGGTGGCGATCGCGCTCACCGGCATCCTCGCCACCATGCCGTACATCGCGCTCCAACTGGTCGGCATCCAGGCGGTGCTGGACGTGATGGGCATCGGCGGCGGATCGTCCACGAACTGGTTCGTCAAGGACCTGCCGCTGCTGATCGCCTTCGGCGTGCTGGCCGCGTACACGTACTCCTCCGGGCTGCGGGCGCCGGCGCTGATCGCCTTCGTCAAGGACGCGCTGATCTACATCGTCATCGCGGTGGCGATCATCTACATCCCGTACAGGCTGGGCGGGTTCGACGACATCTTCAACCACGCGCAGTCGGCGTACGCGGCGACCAACCCGGCCACCGGCAAGCCCCGCGGCTCGCTGGTGACCGCCCCGCAGGCGCAGTGGGCCTACGCGACGCTGGCGCTCGGCTCGGCGATGGCGCTCTTCCTCTACCCGCACTCGGTCACCGCGGTGCTCTCCAGCCGCAGCCGCAACGTGATCCGCCGCAACACCACGATCCTGCCGCTGTACTCGCTGATGCTGGGCCTGCTGGCGATGCTCGGCTTCATGGCCGTCGCGGACGGCGTCGGCAAGGGCATCAAGGGGTACAACGCGCAGCTGGCGATCCCGCAGCTGTTCGAGAACCTCTTCCCGTCGTGGTTCGCCGGCGTGGCCTTCGCGGCGATCGGCATCGGGGCGCTGGTGCCGGCGGCGATCATGTCCATCGCGGCGGCGAACCTCTTCACCCGCAACATCTACAAGGACCTGATCAGGCCGCAGGCCACGCCCGCGGAGGAGACCAAGGTCTCCAAGCTCGCGTCCCTGGTGGTCAAGGTCGGCGCGCTGGTCTTCGTGCTCACCATGGACAAGACCGTGGCGATCAACTTCCAGCTGCTGGGCGGCATCTGGATCCTTCAGACGGTGCCGACCATCGTCGGCGGCCTGTTCACCCGCTGGTTCCACCGCTGGGCGCTGCTGGCCGGCTGGGCGGCCGGCATGGGCTACGGCACGTGGAAGGCGTACCAGCAGACCAGTCCGACGCAGGCGCACTTCGGCGGCAACTCGGACATGATCCCGTGGATCGGCGAGAAGGGGTACATCGGGCTCACTGCCTTCGTCCTCAACCTCGTGGTGGCGGTCGGGCTCACGCTCCTGCTCAACGCGCTCAAGGCGCCCTCGGGCGCCGACGAGACGGTCCGCGCGGACTATGTCGCCGAGGCCGCCGAGCCGGTCGGCGCTGGCGCGCCCGGCACCGAGCCGGGCCTCCCCCCGGTCCCCGCCCCCGCCTAGCCCCCTCCGGGGGCGGGCCATTCCCCGGGCCGCGCCGTTCCCCGCGCCCCACCCGGGGCGCGGGGAACGGCGCGGGCAACCACCCACCGGCCGGTGGCCCGGTCCGCGACGGCACCGGCCCCACCGGGCCGGTGACGACCCGCGGGCGGTTCGCAGCTGGCCGCGCCGTTCCCCCGGCCCCGCAAGGACCCGGGCGCTGCGCCCCCTCAGGGGCGCGGGCAACCGGCAACCGGCCGGTGGGCCGGTGGCGACGGGCAGCCGTCGCGGCGGCTCAGAGACGGCCGGGCGTCCCGGGCGCCACGGAAACCCGGGCGGGAGCCCGGAAGGTGCGGCGGTAGGCGTGGGGCGTCGTGCCGGTCCAGCGGCCGAAGTGATGGCGGAGGGTCGCCGCGTTGCCGAACCCCGCGCGGAGCGCGACCGCGTCGACCGTGTCGTCGGTCCCCTCCAGCAACTCCCGCGCCAGCAGCACCCGCTGCCCCAGCAGCCAGCGGTACGGCGTCGTCCCGGTCTCCTGCTGGAAGCGCCGCGCGAAGGTCCGCGGCGACATGTGCGCCCGAGCGGCCAGCTCCTCGACGGTGACCTCGCGGTCCAGGTGGCGCTCCAGCCACGCGAGGACACCCGTCACGGTGTCACTGGTCGCGCGCGGCAGCGGCCGCGCCACGTACTGCGCCTGGCCGCCCTCGCGGTGCGGCGGCACCACCATCCGCCGGGCGATGCCGTTGGCGACCGCGCTGCCCTGCTCCTTGCGGACCAGGTGCAGGCACGCGTCGATGCCGGCTGCCGTACCGGCCGAGGTGATCACGCCGGAGTCGTCGACGTAGAGCACGTCGGGTGCGACCAGGGCCCGCGGGTAGCGGGCGGAGAGCGTCTCGGTGTGCCGCCAGTGCGCCGCGCACCGGCGGCCGTCGAGCAGCCCGGCCGCGCCCAGCACGAACACCCCCGAGCACACGCTCAGCACCGTCGCGCCCCGCTCGACCGCCCGGCGCAGCGCGGCGAGCAGCGCGGGCGGGAAGTCCCGCCCGACGTACGAGTCGCCGGCCGGCACGGCGATCAGGTCCGCCTCCTCCAGCCGGTCCAGGTCCTCGCCGACGGCCAGGCTGAACCCGGCGTGGGTGCTCAGCGTGGGCCCCTCGGCCGAGACGACCGCGAAGTCGTAGTACGGCAGCCCCTCGTCCCGGCGGTCCAGGCCGAAGACCTCGCACACGACGCCCAGTTCGAAGGGGTGGACGCCGTCCAGGAGCACGGTCGCGACGTTCTTCAGCATGGCTCCGAGGATGCCACGTGGCAGGATGTCGCGGTAGTACGTCAGTCCTGCCACTGTTCTGCGGTAAGCCGCGCGAGCACGATTGACCCATGACACTCCTTCTCGACATCGCCGCCCTGTCCGCCCTGGCCCTGGCCCTGGCCTTCGTCCCGCTGAACGGCGCGCTGCACGACGCGCGCGTCTCCCGCCAGATCCGGGCGGCGGAGGAGGGCCGGCGGCTGCCCCACTGACCGCCCGCCCGCCCCGGCCGGTCCGGGGCGGGCGGGCGGTCAGAGCCAGCCGCGCTGCGCCGCTTTGAGGCCCGCCTCGAAGCGGCTCGTCGCGTTCAGCCGCTCCATCAGCCCGGACATCTGCCGCCGTACCGTGCGCAGCGAGACGCCGAGCCGCTTGCCGGCGGCCTCGTCGGTCAGCCCGGACGCCAGGAGCTTCAGCAACTGCCGCTCCACCGGGCTGAGTCCGCCGATCCCCTCCGCGCCCGCCTCGGGCCTGCGGTCGGCCCCCAGCGGGACGGCCGCGTCCCAGGTCTGCTCGAAGAGCGCGACCAGCGACGCCACGATGCCCGGCGAGCGCGTGCACAGCGCGCCCGCGCGGGTGTTCTCCGGATCGATCGGCACGATCGCGACCCGCCGGTCGAAGACCACCATGCGCGGCGGCGGCATCGGCATGGTGCGCACCTGCCCGCCGGACTCCGTCAGCCAGCGCGCGTAGGCGAGCGTCGGCGGGTCGTTGCGGGCGCTGTCCTGGTAGACGGACATGATCCGCACCCCGCGCCCGAGCGCCTCCCGGTCCAGCGGCCGCGAGGCGTCCAGCGCCCCCTGCGACTGGGCGCCGCCGGGGTTGATGCCCAGGCACTCCGACTCCAGCCCGCGCGCCAGCTCCTCCAGGCGGGTCTGGATGGCGTCCAGGCCGACGAGCCGCTCCGCCTGGTCGCTGCGGCTGTCCTCGCGCCGGTCGGCGAACTCCGCGACGGCCCGCGCCACCGCCTCCTTGCTCCTGAGCACCTCCTGCTGACGCCGCGCCAGGTCTGCCTCCTGCCGGCGCAGCAGCAGTTCGAGCCCCACCTCGGGGCTGACCGGCCGCAGCGTGCCGGGCGCGTCCCGCGAGACCTGGAGCAGTTCGATGTCGACCAGCCGGTCAAGGCAGGACCGGACCTCCGTCTGCGGCAGTGCCAGTTCGGCGCTCAACTCCGCGACGGACAGCCGCGGTTCCCGCAGCAACGCGCGATACACCGACTCCACGGCAGGGGCGAGCCCCAGCGCTTCCAACATGCAACCCCCCCGGGTTCCCATCGGCCCGGCAGCGCCGCGCCGCTCGTGCATCCTATCCGCCGTCCCGTTCGCTGCAATGCCCACGCACCATGCACGCACCCCGCCATTGCGGCCGGGACCGACGGCCCCGGGGTGGCACCTCGGTGCCAGCCACCTTGGTGCCACCCGTAAACCCTTCTCTCCCCCCACCGCCCCGGACAGGATGGTCGTCATCGGGGCAACGGAATGGCCACCCGCTCAATCGCTCCGCCGATCGCAGCAATTGACATCCCAGCCATTCTTCCGTCCTTCCGGGGGTTTTCCATGTCCGCGTTCCGCAACCGCGACCGCCGCCTCGTCCCGTCGCGCCGCGCCGCCGCCTGCTCCGCCGTTCTCGGCGTCCTGCTCACCGCGACCGGGCTCACCGCGGCGGCCCACGCCACGGCCCCGGCGGCCCGGCCGGACACCGCCGTAGCCGGGAACATCAGCTGGGACTCGGCTCCGGCCGACCCGGCGCCCACCGCCACGCCCGACCCGACGCCCTCGTCCGACCCGGGCAACATCAGCTGGGACGCCGTCCCGGCGGACGCCGTCTGAGCCGGCCGTGTCCATCGTCCGGGTGCTGATCCGCAGCACCGCTCCCCCAGGGGCGCCGGCCCGGCCCGCGGCGGCCGGCGCGGGCCGTGACCGCCGCGCCCTGGCGGAGTTGGTGCAGGACCTGCTGTGGGCGCACGCGGCGCCCCCCGACGAGGTGGACCACATTCGCGTCCGCCCCTTCCCGACCGGTCCGCAGCCCACCACCGAGGCCGCCGTGTTCGTGCGGGCCGATTCCGACGCGGTCGCCCAGGAGCGGGTGCGCGGATTGCTCCGCAGGACCGTGGAACCGCTCGGCAGACTCGGCCTTCACGCCGAAGTCCCCTTTCACTGAGACGGCGCCCTTTCCTTTCCTGGTCCTTCCGGTTCCGTACGGAGAGAACTCCGCTCCGCCCGTCCCCGCCGCGCTTTCCGTACGCCGCTCCGGCATGACCGTGCGAGGAATTCCGCATCCGCCGGCTGCTTTTCCCCGCTCTCCTTTCACGAAAAAAGAGCCGCCCGGTCCGCGCTCCCGCCCCGCGAGCCGCTCCGCCGGCCGCACCCGGCGACGCGGCGCTCCTCGGACGGGCTCCCGGCGCTCCGCCGGGGCCCGTCCACGCCTCCGCGCGGCGCGCCGCAACGGGCCGACCGGACTGGCGCCGACACAACATCTGGGGCTGCGTGGAATGCGCGCCACTAGATGTATGCTCAACTCCGCTGCCCGCAGGGGAAGCCGGTGGAAGTCCGGCGCTGCCCCGCAACGGTGAGCGGTGGCGCGTCCGCGCGTCCCGCACAGCCCGATCGCCTGCCGGCACCGCGCCCGCCACCCGCGGGCGCGTCTGTCCGGGCCTCGCGGATTGGGCCTGCGGACGTGGTGCGGCCTGCCCGTGTGCCGGGTCGCCGCGCCCTGCCCGCTGTCTCCTCCCCGCGCGGCCGCGCCGCCCAGGGAGAGAGAGCCACCGTGACCATCGCACCCGCCGCACCGCCGGTCCCCGCGGACGTCCAGCAACCGGCGGAGGGCGAAGCGTCCGTCCTGCTGCGGCAGTTGGTGGCGCTGACCGCCGACCTGCCGGACGTCGACCCGGGCCGGGTCGCCGCGGCCGCGCTGCGCGGCCGCAGCGCCGCCGCGGACGGGGACGAGCTGCGGGCGCTGGCCACCGACGCCGCGGCCGGGCTGATCTCGGAGGACCCCGCGTACTCGCGGCTCGCCGCACGGCTGCTGACCCGCACGGTCGCCGAGGAGGCCGCCGGGCAGGGCGCCACCTCCTTCTCCGCGTCGGTTGCGGTCGGCCACCGCGAGGGCCTGATCGCCGACCGCACCGCGGCGTTCGTCACGCTGCACGCGGCCCGGCTGGACGCGCTGGTCGAGGAGGCGCTGGCGGACGGCGCGGACGACCGGTTCGGCTACTTCGGCCTGCGCACCCTGCACAGCCGCTACCTGCTGCGGCACCCGATCACCCGTCAGGTGGTGGAGACCCCGCAGCACTTCATGCTGCGGGTGGCGGCCGGCCTGGCCGAAGACGACACGACGCGGGCGCTGGACGAGGTGGCGTCGCTGTACCGGCTGATGAACCGGCTGGAGTACCTGCCGAGTTCGCCGACGCTCTTCAACTCGGGCACCCGGCACCCGCAGATGTCCTCCTGCTACCTGCTGGACTCGCCGCTGGACGAGCTCGACTCGATCTACGACCGCTACCAGCAGATCGCCCGGCTCTCCAAGCACGCCGGCGGCATCGGCCTGTCCTACTCCCGCATCCGCTCGCGCGGTTCGCTGATCCGCGGCACCAACGGGCACTCCAACGGCATCGTGCCGTTCCTGAAGACGCTCGACGCCTCGGTCGCCGCGGTCAACCAGGGCGGCCGCCGCAAGGGCGCCGCCGCCGTCTACCTGGAGACCTGGCACAGCGACATCGAGGAGTTCCTCGAACTGCGCGACAACACCGGCGAGGACGCCCGCCGCACCCACAACCTCAACCTCGCGCACTGGGTCCCCGACGAGTTCATGCGCCGCGTCGAGGCCGACGAGCCCTGGTCGCTGTTCTCGCCCGCCGACGTGCCAGACCTGGCCGACCTGTGGGGCGCGGAGTTCGACGCCGCCTACCACCGCGCCGAGGCCGCCGGGCTCGCCCTGCGCACCGTGCCGGCCCGGGACCTGTACGGCCGGATGATGCGCACCCTGGCGCAGACCGGTCAGGGCTGGATGACCTTCAAGGACGCCGCCAACCGCACCGCGAACCAGACCGCGACGCCCGGCCACACCGTGCACTCCTCCAACCTGTGCACGGAGATCCTGGAGGTCACCGACGACTCCGAGACCGCCGTGTGCAACCTCGGCTCGGTCAACCTCGGCGCCTTCGTCACCCCGGACGGCGAGGACGTGATCGACTGGCGGCGGCTGGACGAGACGGTGCACACCGCGGTCACCTTCCTCGACCGCGTGGTGGACATCAACTTCTACCCGACCGAGCAGGCGGGCCGGTCCAACGCCCGCTGGCGCCCGGTGGGCCTGGGCGTGATGGGCCTGCAGGACGTGTTCTTCAAGCTGCGGCTGCCGTTCGACTCCGCGCGGGCCCGCGCACTGTCCACCCGGATCGCCGAGCGCGTCATGCTCGCCGCGTACGAGGCGTCCTGCGACCTCGCGGAGCGCAGCGGCCCGCTGCCCGCCTGGGAGCAGACCAGGACCGCGGCCGGCGTGCTGCACCCCGACCACTACGACGCGGCGCTGACCTGGCCGGAGCGCTGGACGGCGCTGCGCGGCCGGATCGCCGCGGGCGGCCTGCGCAACGCGCTGCTCCTGGCCATCGCGCCGACCGCGACCATCGCCTCGATCGCCGGCGCGTACGAGTGCATCGAGCCGCAGGTCTCCAACCTCTTCAAGCGCGAGACGCTCTCCGGTGAGTTCCTCCAGGTCAACCCCTACCTGGTGGCCGAGCTGAAGCAGCTCGGCGGGTGGGACGCGCGGTCCCGCGAGGCGCTGCGCGAGGCGAACGGCTCGGTGCAGGGCTTCGACTGGCTCCCGGCGGAGGTGCGGGAGCTGTACCGCACCGCGTGGGAGATCCCGCAGCGCGCCCTGATCGACCTGGCCGCGGCCCGTACGCCCTTCCTGGACCAGAGCCAGTCGCTGAACCTGTTCCTGGAGACGCCGACCATCGGCAAGCTCAGCTCGATGTACGCCTACGCGTGGAAGCAGGGCCTGAAGACCACGTACTACCTGCGGTCGCGGCCGGCCACCCGGATCGCCCGCGCCGCCCAGGGGCAGGCCCGCGACGCCGCGCCGGTCGCCCTCCCCGCCCAGCAGGGCGCCGACGCCGACGCGATCGCCTGCTCCCTTGAGAACCCCGAGTCCTGCGAGGCATGCCAGTGACGAACGCCCCCGCCACCTCAAGCCCCATGTCCGGCCCCACCGCCGGCGCCGGCCACGTCAAGAACCTGCTCGACCCCGGCTTCGAGCTGACCCTGCGCCCGATGCGCTACCCGGACTTCTACGAGCGCTACCGCGACGCGATCAAGAACACCTGGACCGTCGAGGAGGTCGACCTCCACTCCGACGTCACCGACCTGGCCCGGCTCACCCCGGCCGAGCAGCACCTGATCGGCCGCCTGGTGGCGTTCTTCGCCACCGGCGACTCGATCGTCGCCAACAACCTGGTGCTCACCCTCTACAAGCACATCAACTCCCCGGAGGCGCGGCTGTACCTGAGCCGCCAGCTCTTCGAGGAGGCCGTGCACGTGCAGTTCTACCTGACGCTGCTCGACACCTACCTGCCCGACCACGACGACCGGGCCGCCGCGTTCGCCGCGGTGGAGAACATCCCGTCGATCCGCGAGAAGGCGCAGTTCTGCTTCCGCTGGATGGACGCCGTCGAGTCCGTCGACCGGCTGGAGACCGCGGCCGACCGGCGGCGCTTCCTGCTCAACCTGATCTGCTTCGCCGCCTGCATCGAGGGCCTGTTCTTCTACGGCGCCTTCGCCTACGTGTACTGGTTCCGCTCCCGCGGGCTGCTGCACGGCCTGGCCACCGGCACCAACTGGGTGTTCCGCGACGAGACGATGCACATGAGCTTCGCCTTCGACGTGGTCGACACCGTCCGCAAGGAGGAGCCGGGGCTCTTCGACGCGGAGCTGCGCGAGCAGGTCACCGACATGCTGCGGGAGGCCGTCGAGGCGGAGCTGCAGTTCGGCAGGGACCTGTGCGGCGACGGGCTGCCGGGGATGAACACCGGGTCGATGCGCGAGTACCTGCAGTGCGTCGCCGACCAGCGGCTGGTGCGGCTCGGGTTCCCGCCGGTCTTCGGCTCGCAGAACCCGTTCTCCTTCATGGAGTTGCAGGGCGTGCAGGAGCTGACCAACTTCTTCGAGCGCAGGCCGTCGGCCTACCAGGTCGCCGTCGAGGGCACGGTCGCCCTCGACGAGGACTTCTGACCGCTCGCGCGGACCGTCCCGGGCGTCGTCAGACGTTCGGGACGGTCTCGAACTTCGGGGTGGTCTCGGCCATCTGCCGCATCACGTCCTTGCGCTCCCGCTTGGACAGCCGGTCGATGTAGAGCCGCCCGTACAGGTGGTCGGTCTCGTGCTGGAGGCAGCGCGCGAAGTAGCCGGTGCCGTGCACCCGGATCGGGTTGCCCTGCGCGTCCTGGCCGCGGACCACGGCGTAGTCCGGGCGGGCCAGCTCCATGTAGGCGCCGGGCACCGACAGGCAGCCCTCGTTGGAGTCGTCCAGCCGCCGCCGGTCCGCCGGCAGTTCCTCCAGCACCGGGTTGCAGACCACGCCGACGTGCCGGTTGTCCTCGTCGTCCGGGCAGTCGTACACGAAGACCTTCAGGTCCACGCCGATCTGGTTGGCGGCCAGGCCCACGCCCTCGGCGGCGCGCTGCGAGGCGAACATGTCGTCGACCAGCGCCGCCAGCTCGTCGTCGAACGCGGTGACGTCCTTGCACTCCCGGTGCAGCACCGGGTTGCCGACCACGGTGATCGGGCGCGCGGTCCCGCGCTCGCGGTGCGCCGCCTCCCGCGCCACGGCGTCCGTGACGTCGTCGTGGAATTCCTGGTCGTGCTCAGTCTGCTGCTGGGACATCTGCGCCGTACGCCTTCCGGGAACCATGGGTGATCCTTCCCAGGGTAAAGGGCAGCGCAAGTGCGCGGCCCCCGCCGGGAGGCTCCCGTCCGGACGGGCGGGCCGGCGCGGGAGCGTCAGCAGACCTCTTCGAGGTCCCGCCAGTCGCGGGTGTCCGGGCTGTCGGCGACCCAGCCCTCCAGCAGGCCGCGGACCAGCCCGTCGGGCGCGGCGATGCCGCACTCCCGCTCGGGCGTCCAGCGCACCCCTTCGCTGCCCCGGCTCAGATGGCTGAGATGGCCGGGATGGCCCGGCTCACCGTGGTCGTGCGGGTCACGGGTGACGACGGAGCCGTCGTCGGTGGGCATCCGGCTCTCCGAGCAGGTGCGGCAGAGCAGCCGGACCGAGGAGGACCAGTCCTCCGCGGCGTAGCCGGCCTCGGCGGCCAGCCGCTCCAGCGCGTCGCGGTCGGCCTCGGTCGCGGCCTCCAGCAGCACCAGCCAGGTCGGCACCGGCGAGGGGGCCCACAGCTCGATCTCGTCGAAGACCGGGTAGACCGCGCCGCCGGAGCCCTCGGTGGCGCGCTCGCCGTGCGGAACGCCGTCGTGCAGGACCACCTCGCCCCAGCGCCGCCCGGAGGACGGCAGCGGGATGGAGAGCACCTCGATCCGGGCCGGGTCCAGCCTGCGGCCCCACACCACCTCGGCCTCGCCCTCGGGGGACAGCCGTACCGCGGCGCTGCCCAGCGGCAGCCGGGCCGACTCCTCGCCGGACGCCGGGTCCGCGGCGGCGCCGCCGGTGGGCATCCGCAGGCCGTACGCCTGCCAGGAGCGGCGGGCCAGCGGCCAGTCCTGCAGGGCGGTGGCGGCGATGCCCAGGTTCCACCAGTCGGGTGCGCCGACCGGGCGGTCGAGCAGCGCGACCGCGCGCAGCCCGGCGATCCTGGCCTGCGCCCAGTCGTGGCGGAACTTGTGCAGCAGCGCGAGGTTGTACCAGGACTCCGAGAGCCACGGCTCCAGGTCGGCGGCGCGGGTGAGCAGGGCGCCGGCGTCCTCGTACCGGCCGTCGTCGATCAGCGAGAACGCGCGGTCGGTGGCCTGCCGCCACGTGGGCGACGGCCGGTGCCGCACTCTGCCGAAGATCCTCACCGTCTTTTCCCGCCTCCCCCCGTACCATCCCCGTACGACACCAACCTTGCACACTTCGGCCGTTGTCTCAGCCCGACCGTTGCGGACCGCCCGAGGTGCGCGGCCGTCACCCAAGCTCCTTGCCATCCCCACGGGCATCCAACCATGCCCAGGTGGGACGGTGCGCGAGAACCCTCGTCAGGGCGTCCACCACCTGGGGATCGTAGGTGTGGTCGGTGTCCAGGCGCATCCGTTCGACTGCGGCAAGCCGCCGCTGCGGGGCGGCGTTCTCACCCGTGAGGTCCTCGAAGTCGTTGACGGCGCGCACGATACGGCCGGCGAGCGGCTGGTCGCGGTACGGCCTGGCCTGCACCTCCACGATCAGCGCCACCTCGGCGGGCGCGCCGGTGCGGCGGACCACCTCGCCGCCCCGCACGGCGATGGCCTCCCGCCGGCCGGCGTCCAGCGGCTCGGTGGCGCCCCGCGGCACCGGATCGACGAGGGAGAGCTGCCCGATGTCGTGCATCAGCGCGGCGTACTCGAGCAGCATCAGCCGGCGCGCGGGCAGGCCCAGCTCACGGCCGACCGCGGTGGCCAGTTCGCCGACCCGGCGGGCATGGCCCACCGGGGTGTAGCCGGCCACCTCGGTGGCGCGGGCCAGGGCTGTCACGGTCTGCCGGTACGTCGCCCGGACGGCCGCATGCCCGCGCAGGCCCAGCTGCGTCAGCAGCAGCGGCAGCGCGACCACCGGCACCGCCCACAGCCCGGCGCTGCCCACCGCGAGCGCCAGCACGACACCGCCCGCGCACACCGCGGACCCCATCCCGGCCAGCCCCCGCAGCTCGTCCCCGACCCCGGCGGCGAACGGCCGGGGCCCGAGCGCCGCGGCGACCGCCGCGTCGCACAGGCCGACCAGCGCGAGCACGCCCACCGACACCGCGGCGAGCGCGGCGCCCGTCAACCGGGTCTCGCCGTGCAGCGGTTGGCAGCACAGCGCGGCGAATCCGACGCCCGCCCCGCGCCGCACGGCGGGCCCCCACCGCGCCTCGCCGCGGGCGGCGGGCCTGGCGTGCCGCCGGTGCGCGGGCGCGGGTACGGGTACGGGCGGCGGCGCGGGTACGGCCACGGGTACGGCCGGCAGGTGCGGGCGCAGCAGGGTGCCGAGGGCCGCCCCCGCGCAGGCGACGGCCACCGCCTGCGGGACGCCGGCGCCGCCGGGGCCGAGCAGCGCGTAGCCGAGCGCGCCCGCGGTGGCGAGCGGAGCGCCCTCGCGGTCCGCGCCGGGGGGGACCCGCAGCGCCTCGCCGAGCACCACCACCCCGCAGAACACGCCGGCCGCGGCCGGGTCGCGCACCCCGCCGCAGACCGTCCACCCGACGGCGACGGTCACCCACACCACGCCCGCGACCCGCACCACCGCGGTCCCGTTCATCCCAGCAGCCATACGGCCTCGCCCAGAACCGTCGCCCCGGCCCCAGCCCCGATCCCGGCCCCCGCCCCCTCCCGGTCCGGCCCGGCGTCCGGCGCCGTGCGCGCCGCGCCGGACGCGGCTGCCGCCGCCGGAGGCCCGGCCGGCGTCCCCTCGCCGTCCGCCGCCGGGCCCCCCGGCCCCGGCAGGTCGTCCGCCAGCGCGCGGACGAACGCGTCGACCATCACCGGGTCGAAGTGGGTGCCCGCGCAGCGGACCAGCTCCTCCACCGCGGCGGCGACCGGCCGGGCCGGGCGGTAGCAGCGGGTGGTGGTCATCGCGTCGAAGGCGTCCGCGACCGCCACCACCCGGGCGACCTCCGGAATCCGGTCGCCGGACAGGCCGTGCGGGTAGCCGGAGCCGTCCAGCCGCTCGTGGTGGTGCAGGATCGCCTCGCGGGCCTCGCCGAGGAAGGCCAGGCCGCGGGTCATGTCGTGGCCGTGCTCCGGGTGGAGCTGGACGGCCGCACGCTCCTGCGCGGTCAGCGGGCCGTTCTTGCGCAGGACGCGGGTCGGCACGCCGAGCTTGCCGATGTCGTGCAGCAGCCCGGCCAGCCGCAGTGCGTCCACCCGGGGCTCCGGCATGCCCAGCTCCCTGGCGATCATCGCGGAGGCCCGGCCGACGCGTTCGCTGTGGCCGCGGGTATAGGGGTCCTTCAGGTCGACGGCGTGCACCAGCGCCCGGACCGCCGCCCGCTGCGCGGCCCGTGCGCGGCGCGCCCGCGCGAAGAACCAGCAGGCCACGTACATCGGCAGCGGCACCAGCACCGCGGCGAAGACGCCGTACCCGCGCAGCCACAGCAGCGCCGTCGTCAGCGCGACCACGCCGTAGGTGAGGTAGGGGGCGAGGGCGGCGAGCAGCGGCGCGCCCCAGGCGGCGGCGGGGCGGTGGTGCTCGGCGGTGACCAGCACGGCCCCGGTCAGCGTGGTGGCGATGACGCAGAAGCACAGCGCCGCGCACGCGGCGGGCAGCAGCCCGTACGGCAGTCCGGACGTCCGCATCTCGCCGGGCGCGCCGACGGCCCTCCCGCACAGCGCCGCGGCCCACGCCGCGACCGCCAGGTGGGCGGCGCGCCAGCAGCGGCGCACCCACGGCACCGGACGGCCGGCCAGCGAGCCGGGCACCGCCACCAGGGCGGCCGCCGCGGGCGGCAGCAGCAGCGACCCGGCGAGCAGCACCGGCAGGAACGGCCCGACCGCCGACGGCGGATGCCGGCCGGTGATCCGCGCGGGCAGCACTCCCGGCTCGCACAGCGCGTAGAGCAGCGCGAGCACGCCGAGGGTGGCCCAGGGAGTGCCGGGGCGCAGCGCGGGCGCCGCGCACAGGACGCCGGCCGCGCACACCGCCGCGACGGTGACGCGCGCGGCCGGCGGCAGCGGGCGGCGGGACACGGCTGGCACGGCGACGGCCTCCCCTCGGGCCCGCTCGGGCCCATGGAAAACGCGACGGGCGCGGCCCTTGTCCGCACCGAGCCCCGTCAGAGACTCAGGAGGATAGGGCCGCGCCCGTCACGGTATGTGCCGTTCTGCCGCTGCTCACCCGAGTGGGTGACGTGCCGCTTGCGCGGCGCGGTCAGGCGGTCGGCGCCTCGGTGGGGGTGAGCGGGTCCTGCTCCACGACCACCTCGCCGGCGCGGATCAGCTCGATCCGCATCATCACCTTCGACCGGAGGTCGGTCGGCACGTCGTCGGACCCGCAGCACCGCTTGACGAGCTTCTTCACCGCCTGCTCGAGACCGTACTTCTCCAGGCAGGGGTGGCACTCGTCGAAGTGCTGCCTGAACTTCACGCAGGCGTCGTCGGACATCTCCTCGTCGAGGTACTCGTAGAGGTGGTCGAGCACCTCCGAGCAGTCCGTCTCATGTGCGTTTCCGCAGCTCATGAATCCGCACCCTTCTCGTCCGCCACGCCCGCCGGGACCAGCCCGCGCTCCCGGGCGTAGTCCTCCAGCAGCTCGCGCAGCTGGCGGCGACCACGGTGCAGCCGGGACATCACCGTGCCGATGGGTGTACCCATGATGTCCGCGATCTCCTTGTAGGCAAAGCCCTCGACGTCCGCGAGGTAGACCGCGATGCGGAACTCCTCGGGGATCGACTGCAGGGCCGACTTCACGTCGGAGTCGGGCAGGTGGTCGAGCGCCTGCGACTCCGCCGACCGCAGGCCGGTCGACATGTGCGACTCGGCGCGCGCCAGCTGCCAGTCCTCGATCTCCTCCGAACCGCTGCGCAGCGGTTCGCGCTGCTTCTTGCGGTAGGAGTTGATGAAGCTGTTGGTGAGGATGCGGTACAGCCAAGCCTTGAGGTTGGTCCCCTCGCGGAACTGGTGGAAGGAGGCATACGCCTTCGCGTACGTCTCCTGGACCAGATCCTCCGCGTCGGCCGGATTGCGGGTCATCCGCAGCGCGGCCGAGTACATCTGGTCGAGGAAGCCCAGGGCGTCGCGTTCGAAGCGCTCGGTGCGCTCCACGTCGCTCTCCTGCGCGGCCCCACCGGACGTACCCGCGGTGTCCGCCGAGCTGTCGTCGGTGCCGGTGACCGGACCCACCTCCTCAGAAACGCGTGCGTGTCCCAAAGCGGACACGCTCGTCTCGGAGGATATGACACGCGGGCCGACCACGCCTGATCCGGCCTTTCCGTGGTCCTTCCCGGACCACTCGGCCGCCCAGTCCAGGAAGGGCGCCCCGGTGGCCGCCGGGCCGCCCGCCGCACTGGCTGCGGCGACCTCTGCCTGGGGCCGGCATGCGGCTGAAACCATGCGGCTGCCTCTCTCACCGTGCTCGTCGCTACTTGCTGGTTGTTTCGTCGGTCGCTACCCACAACACACTGCCCGGTGTCGTCATTCCCGGGGAGGACACGGCCCCGCGAGCCTGGTGGCGCCGATCCCGGGACACGGCACGGGAGCGCGCCGGCGAGGAGGCGGGGCGGGGCGATACGGGGTGAGGCGGGCTACGCGGGACGCGCCGCCGGTCAGCTCCTGGCCGGTCCGAGGCCGGCCAGGAAGCCGGCGGCCGCGCCGGTGACCAGCTCCAGGGCGGCCTGCTGGGTGAGGCCGGCCCGCTTGGGCACCGCGAAGCCGTGGTCGGCGTACGGGACCTCCACCGGCGCACGGCCCGCGGGGAACTCCTCGGGCCGGCCGAACGGGTCGTTGCCGCCCTGGACGATCAGCAGCGGGCAGGCCGCGGCGCCCGCCGCCAGCTCCTGCGCGCGGGACTTCTCCGGGCGGCCCGGCGGGTGCAGCGGGAAGGCGAGCAGCAGCAGCGCGGCGGCGCCCAGCTCGGCCGCGGTCCGGCAGGCGACCCGCGCCCCGGCGCTGCGCCCGCCCGCGACGACCGGCCGGCCGGACGCGGCCAGCGCGGGCCACACCCCCGCCCACCCGGTGTCGAGCGTGCGGGGCGCGGGCGCGAGCTTCCTGCCGGCGACCCGCCAGGGCTGCTCCACCAGGGCGACGGTCACCCCGCGCGGGGGCAGCGCGGCGGCCAGCGCCACCAGGTCGCGGGCCTCGACGCCGCCGCCCGCGCCGTGGCCGAGTGCGAGCACGCACCGGGCGGCGGTGCGCGCGGGCGGCCGGTGCCAGGTGATGCGGGCCTCGCCCGCGCCGGTGTCGACGATCTGACGGGTCGGCGCCGGCGTCTTCGGCGCGGGGTGCGGGTCGTGCGGGTCGTTCCCGGGGTCCATCAGAACAGCGTCTCCTCCTCGGGCCCGGCCAGCTCCTCGACCAGCTCGGGCCCGTTGTTGCGCACGCTGCTCACCGCGCTGCCGACCGGGTACGCCCGCAGCAGCCCGGTCGGCGGCGCGGCGAGCAGCGCGCGCACCTCGTCCGGGTCGGTGGTGCCGGGGTCCAGCCAGGCGTCCCAGCGGTCGCGGGTCATCATCAGCGGCATCCGCGGATGCAGGTCGGCCAGCGCCCGCGGCCCGGTGCCGCCGTATCCGGCCAGGTCGGTGGTCTCGGCCTCGGTGGTGATCACCGTGCAGGTGCTCCACCAGGCCCGGGGGTGGTCGTCGGGCAGCGTGCGGTCGCGCCAGAACTCGTACAGCCCGGCCATCGCGAAGACCGAGCCGTCGGCGGGCGTGACGAAGTACGGCTGTTTGCGGGCCCGTTTCCTCCTGCCCTCCTCCTCCAACTGCCGCTCCTGCGGGGCGGTCTGCCACTCGTAGTAGCCGTCGGCGGGTATCAGGCAGCGGCGGGCGGTCAGCGCCCGGCGGAAGGACGGTTTCTCGTGCACGGTCTCGGACCGCGCGTTGATGAGCTTCGCGGCGCCGTCGGGGCTCTTCGCCCAGGACGGCACCAGGCCCCAGCGCAGCACCCGCAGCTGGCGCACCGGATCGGGGGAACCGGAATCGCGTACCGGACGGTCCAGTACGACGTGGACCTCCTTCGTCGGGGCCACGTTCCAGTCCGGCGCGAGCGCCTCGGTGGGGTCCCACTTGCGGACCTCGAAGAGTTCCGCGAGATCCTCGGGTTTCCGGCTCGCCACGTATCGACCGCACATAGCTGCCACACTGCCACGACCCGGCGGCAGAACAGGCCCCGATCGCGCGCAACGGGCCGGAAAACGCCGGGAACGCACGGCGAACGACCAAGGAGTGGGCGAGGAATGAACGTCGCGAGCATCACCGAGATGTGGCACCGGCTGACCGGTACCCAGCCCGACCCGTCGCGCTGGCTGGTCCTGGTGACCGCCCTCATCGCGCTGGGCGCGGTGGCGTCGCGCGGGGTGTGGCACGTCACGCGGAACGCGGTGACCATCGCGCACGAGGGCGGCCACGGGCTGGTCGCGCTGCTCTCCGGCCGCCGGCTGGACGGCATACGCCTGCACTCCGACACCTCCGGGCTGACGGTCTCGCGCGGCAAGCCGTACGGCCTCGGCATGGTGCTGACCGCCGCGGCCGGCTACACCGCGCCGCCGCTGCTCGGACTGGCCGGCGCCGCGCTGCTGGCCGCCGGGCACATCACCGCCCTGCTGTGGGGCGCGACCGCGCTGCTCCTGGTCATGCTGGTGATGATCCGCAACGCCTACGGCGCGCTGACCGTCGTGATCGCCTGCGCGCTCTTCCTCGCCGTGTCGTGGCTGACGAAGGCACAGGTGCAGGCCGCGTTCGGGTACCTGGTGGTGTGGTTCCTGCTGCTGGGCGGCGCCCGTCCGGTCGCGGAGCTGCAGCGCACCAGGCGCCGGGACGGCAGCAGGTCCTCCGACCCCGACCAGCTGGCCTGGCTCACGCACACCCCGGCCGCGCTGTGGATGCTGCTCTTCTACACGGTCGCGCTGTGCTCGCTCCTCGGCGGCGGCAGCTGGCTGCTGCGGGCCTGATCCGCGGCGGTCCTGGCGTGACGGATGGGACAAGGAAGAGTGACCTCCTGTTTCCAGTGGGTTTCGCCGGATTCGCCGACTTATCTCCCCGTACTCAAGCCACTACGCTTGCGCCCATGACCGACAGCACCGCTCAGCGCGACCTGTGGCCGGCGCCTGGCGCGCCCGCTGCGGTGGACGCCACCGTTCCCGTACCCGGTTCGAAGTCGGTGACGAACCGGGCCCTGGTGCTGGCCGCGCTCTCCGCGGAACCCGGCTGGCTGCGCCGCCCGTTGCGCAGCCGCGACACCGTGCTGATGGCCGAGGCGCTGCGCACGATGGGCGTGCAGATCGACGAGACCGTCAACCCGGACGGCGGCGAGGCGTGGCGGATCATCCCGGCCGGGCTGCACGGCCCGGCCACCGTCGACGTCGGCAACGCCGGCACCGTGATGCGCTTCCTGCCGCCGGTCGCCGCGCTGGCCGACGGCCCGGTGCGGTTCGAGGGCGACGCGCGGGCGTACGAGCGCCCGCTGCACGGCGTCATCGACGCGCTGCGCGGCCTCGGCGCCAGGATCGACGACGAGGGACGCGGCTCGCTGCCGCTGACCGTGCACGGCGCCGGGTCGATGGCCGGCGGCGCGGTGGAGGTGGACGCCTCGGCGTCCTCGCAGTTCGTGAGCGCCCTGCTGCTGTCGGCGCCGCGCTTCAACAAGGGCCTGGAGCTGCGGCACAGCGGCCGTACGCTGCCCTCGCAGCCGCACATCCGGATGACCGTGGACATGCTGCGCAAGGCCGGCGCCAAGGTGGACGCCCCGCAGGACGGCGGCGCCGCGAACGTGTGGCGGGTCGCCACCGGGGCGCTGCTCGGCCGCGACCTGACGGTGGAGCCCGACCTCTCCAACGCCGCGCCGTTCCTGGCCGCGGCCCTGGTCACCGGCGGCCGGGTGACCGTCCCCGGCTGGCCGCGCCGCACCACCCAGCCGGGCGACGCGCTGCGCGACCTGTTCACCCGGATGGGCGGATCGTGCGAACTGACCGACCGGGGGCTGGTGCTCACCGGCAGCGGCCGGGTGCACGGCCTCACCGCCGACCTGCACGAGGTGGGTGAGCTGGCCCCGGTGATCGCCGCGGTGGCCGCGCTCGCCGACGGCCCCTCAGAGCTGACCGGGATCGCCCACCTGCGGCTGCACGAGACCGACCGGCTGGCCGCGCTCGCCAAGGAGCTGGGCGGCCTCGGCGGCGACGTCACCGAGACCGGTGACGGGCTGCGCATCCGCCCGCGCCCGCTGCACGGCGGGGTCTTCCACACCTACGAGGACCACCGGCTGGCCACCGCGGCCGCCGTGATCGGCCTGGTGGTCGACGGCGTCCAGGTGGAGAACGTGGCGACGACCGCGAAGACGCTGCCCGACTTCCCCGAGCTGTGGACCGCGATGCTGGCCGGCGACCCGGTGCCGGGCGCGGGCTCCGGTCCGGTGCGGGCGCAGGGCTGAGCGGTGCGGCGTTACGGCAAGAACCCCGACGAGGACGACATCCGCAGCCGTCCCAACCCCAAGGGCAACCGCCCGCGCACCAGCATCCGCCCCAAGCACGAGGACGCCAGCGCGGGCATGGTGCTCACCGTCGACCGCGGCCGGCTGACCGTGCTGGTCGACGGCCGCGCCGTCACCGCGATGAAGGCGCGCGAACTGGGCCGCAAGTCCGCGGTGGTCGGCGACCGGGTGGCCGTCGTCGGCGACCTGACGGGCGCGAAGGACACCCTGGCCAGGGTCGTCCGGGTGGAGGAGCGCCGCTCGGTGCTGCGCCGCACCGCCGACGACACCGACCCGTACGAGCGGGTGGTCGTGGCCAACGCCGACCAGCTGGCGATCGTCACCGCGCTGGCCGACCCGGAGCCGCGGCCGCGGATGATCGACCGCTGCCTGGTCGCGGCGTACGACGCGGGCCTCGAACCGCTGCTGGTGCTGACCAAGTCGGACCTCGCGCCGGCCGGGCCGCTGCTGGAGACGTACGGCGCGCTGGACCTGGCGCACGTGGTGACCAACCGGGACGACTTCCTGACCGGCGGCGTCGACCAGATCAGGGAGCGGCTCGCCGGGCGCGTCACCGCCTTCGTCGGGCACAGCGGCGTCGGCAAGACCACCCTGGTCAACGCGCTGGTCGAGCGGCAGCGCGTCACCGGCCACGTCAACGCGGTGACCGGCCGGGGCCGGCACACCACCACGTCCGCCCTCGCGCTGCCGCTGCCCGGTGACGCGGGCTGGGTCATCGACACCCCGGGGGTGCGGTCCTTCGGCCTCGCGCACATCGACCCGTCCCGGGTCATCCACGCCTTCCCCGACCTGGAGGCGGGCACCGAGGAGTGCCCGCGCGCCTGCTCGCACGACGAGCCGGACTGCGCGCTCGACGCCTGGGTCGCCGAGGGCCACGCCGAGCCCGCCCGGCTGGACTCGCTGCGCCGCCTGCTGGCCACCCGGGAGCGCCGGGAAGGCGACTGACGGTCCGCTTCAGGGGCAAGCTGTGTGATGATCGACGGCGGCGGTTCGGTGAAGTGGCGTGAAGTGAAAGACGGAGGCTCCGATGGCCTGGCTCCTCGTGGTGGTCGCGGGGCTCTTCGAGACCGGGTTCGCGGTGTGCCTGAAGCTCTCGCACGGGTTCAGCCGGCTCTGGCCGACGATCGCGTTCTGCCTGTTCGCACTGGGCTCCTTCGGCCTGCTGACGCTGTCCCTGAAGAAGCTCGACGTCGGCCCCGCGTACGCGGTGTGGACCGGCATCGGCGCGGCGGGCACCGCGATCTACGGCATGGCCTTCCTCGGCGACCTGGTCTCCTCGCTCAAGATCGTCTCGATCTCGCTGGTCATCGCCGGCGTCATCGGCCTGCAGATCTCCGGCTCGAGCCACTGAGCAGGGCGACCGGCCCCGGTCTCCCCCGCCTCGACCTCTGCCGCCTCGACCTCTCCGGCCCGGACCTCTCCCGCCCCTTCGGCCCCGGCCAGGCCCGCGCGCCCGACCGCCGGACGGACGGACGGCCCGTCAGCCGGGCGGTCAGGACAGCAGGCCGCGGACCAGCTGGGCGACGCGCAGGCACGCGGCCTCGTCGCTCGGCGCGGGCGCGATCACGTACGACAGGGTGAGGCGCACCGCCGCCTCGCAGGCCCAGGCGATGTCCGAGCCGGCCGCCCCCGGACCGCGCTGCGGTCCGGCGACGTGGCGCAGGTGCGGGAACTCGGCCTCCAGCGCGGCCACGGTGCGCGCGTGCAGCGCGGACACCAGGTCGGGCAGCACCGCGGGTGCGGCCGCACCGCCCGAGCCGGCCGCGGCGCCGCCCTGGGGGTGCGCGGCCCGCGGGTCCGCGGCGCCGGTCAGCGCGGCGCGGACCAGGGCGCTGCGGCGGGCGGTGCGCAGCGTCCAGCCGGCGGCGGCCGCGAAGCACTCCGCGGCGTCGGCGCCGCCGCGCCGGGCGAGCGCCAGCACCCGGTCGACGCCGGCGAGGTACGCCTCGCCCTCCCGCCGGGCGAGCGCCCTGGCCAGCCCCTCCTTGCTGTGGAACTCGTTGTAGAGGGTCTGCCGGGACACCCCGGCCGCCGCGGCCACCTCGACCATCCGGATCGCCGTCCACGGCCGGTCGCCGAGTGCGGCGGAGGCGGCGTCCAGCAGCGACTCCCGTGCGGTGGGCATCGTCGCCTCCAAACCGCCGCGTGCGGTCCGTGCGTCCTGCCGTCCCCGGCCGCGGCCGCCGTCGGTTGAGAATTGACGCGCCCCGCACCGCTGTCAAGGCTCCGCGCACCGGCGGACGATGGCGGGCCGGGGCCGTCGGCGGATGCTACCGCTACTGTTCGGCTCATGCCCGACTACAACGACGACCTGCGTCTGGCCCACGTGCTCGCCGACGCCGCCGACGCCGCGACCATGTCCCGTTTCAAGGCACTTGACCTCAAGGTCGAGACGAAGCCGGACCTGACGCCGGTGACCGAGGCGGACCGGGCCGCCGAGGAGCTGATCCGCGGCCAGCTCGGCCGCGCCAGGCCGCGCGACGCCGTCCTGGGCGAGGAGTTCGGCAGCGACGGCGGCGGCGCGCGCCGCTGGATCGTCGACCCGATCGACGGCACCAAGAACTACGTGCGGGGCGTGCCGGTGTGGGCCACGCTGATCGCGCTGGCGGTCCGCGGCGAGCAGGGCGACGAGGTGGTGGTCGGCGTGGTCTCCGCCCCGGCGCTGGGACGGCGCTGGTGGGCGGTGAAGGGCGCGGGCGCGTACACCGGACGCAGCCTCAGCTCGGCGAGCAGGCTGCGCGTGTCGCGGATCGCGAGGCTGGAGGACGCCTCGTTCGCGTACTCCTCGCTCAGCGGCTGGGAGGAGCAGGGCCGGCTCGACGGCTTCCTGCACCTGTCGCGCAACTGCTGGCGGACCCGCGGGTACGGCGACTTCTGGCCGTACATGATGGTCGCGGAGGGGTCGGTGGACATCTGCGCGGAGCCCGAGCTGAGCCTGTGGGACATGGCGGCGAACGACGTGATCGTCCGCGAGGCGGGCGGCCGCTTCACCTCGCTGGACGGCGTGCGCGGCCCGTACGGCGGGAACGCGGCGGCCTCCAACGGCCTGCTGCACGAGGAGCTGTTGGGGTATCTGGGGCGCGCCTGACCTTTGAAGTGCGCGGGAGTTGAGCCCCGCGCGCCCCCTTGCCCGGCCCGGGTGGGCGTGTGACCATCAAAGTGCCCCCGCTTGTGAATTTGTGAAAACATTCACGCACGGCACCCGGCCGCTCACAGAAGGCCCCCACCCCCAAGGAGGTGCACCTTCATGCTGGTCCGCGACGCGATGAGCACGGTGGTACTCACCATCGGCCCCGCCCACACCCTGCGCCAGGCCGCCCAGCTGATGTCCGCCCGCCGAGTCGGCGCGGCCATCGTCCTCGACCCCGACACCTGCGGCCTCGGCATCCTCACCGAGCGCGACGTGCTCGACGCGATCGGCGCGGGTCTCGACCCCGACGGCGAGCACGCGCACGCCCACACCACCACCGACGTCGTCTTCGCGGCCCCGCGGTGGACCCTCGACGAGGCCGCCGCCGCGATGCTCCGCGGCAACTTCCGCCACCTGATCGTGCTGGACGGCAGCGACCTGGTCGGCGTCGTCTCGGTCCGCGACATCGTCCGCTGCTGGTCGCCGGCGCACGCGCGGGTCCCGGCGTAGCCGCGCCGCCACTCGGGCGCCCGGACACGGCGATGGGGCCGGAGCCCTTTGGCGTCCGGCCCCATCGGCCTCACGGTCAAGCGCCGGGCCGGCCGCGGAGGGCCTGGACCGCGGCCTCCAGCGGCTTGCCGTAGTCGCGTGCCGTCCGCCGTGCGCAGTCGTCCTGCGTCATCGGCGCCGCCGGCATCGTCGGATCCGATCCTACGATGGACTCTGTCCAAGTCAAGAAAAGAGCCAGTAACGGATTCATTCTGCTTCAGGAACCCCGCTGCTACGCTGATACACATGAGCGACCTGCTGGAACGACTGCGCGACCGCGGCTGGCGGATGACCGCCCAGCGGCGTGTCGTCGCCGAGGTCCTCGACGGCGAACACGTGCACCTGACCGCCGAGGAGGTGCACGCCCGCGCCATCGCGCGGCTGCCGGAGATCTCGCGCGCCACCGTGTACAACACCCTCGGCGAGATGGTCACCATCGGCGAGATCCTCGAGGTCGCCACCGACGGCCGCGCCAAGCGCTACGACCCGAACGCGCACCGCCCGCACCAGCACCTGGTCTGCTCGTCCTGCGGCACCATCCGCGACGTGCACCCGCAGGGCGACCCGCTGAGCGCGCTGCCCGCCGGCGAGCGGTTCGGCTTCGCGGTCTCCGCGGTCGAGGTCACGTACCGGGGCCTGTGCCCGGACTGCGCGCGCTGACGCTCGCCGATCCTGGCGGCCAGCCGCCGCACCGCGGGCTCCGTACGGGTCCTGCCGATCCACAACGTCTCCGGCAGCACGTCGTGCGGCGCGCGGCTCAGCCCCTCGAACACCTCGCGCGCCACCCCCGGGTCGGGGTCGTTGGCCAGCGGGGCGAGCAGCCCCGGCAGGTCGTCCCGGCGGGCCAGCCGGGCCACCGCGCGGGCGGCGGCCCGCCGCACCGACGCGTGCGGATCGGCGAGCAGCCGCGCCAGACGCGCCGCGTCGGAGGCGTCACCGCACTCCCCCAGGCCGGCCGCGAGCCCGGCCAGCAGCCGGGGCTGCCCGCCCGGCCTGCCCTCCACCGCCTTGCCCAGCTCCCTGCGGTAGACGCCCGCCGGCGGCTCCCCGCGCTGGTAGAGCTGCCAGCGGGCCTGCGCCCTGACCATCCTGGCCCGGTCGGCCAGCAGTGGCGCCAGGCGCTTGGCCGGCACGTCCGCCGGCAGCGCGGCCACCGCCAGCTCCCGCACCCCCGCCGCCCGCGCGCTGAGCAGCGGGCCGGCCTGCTCCGGGTCGATCTCCAGCAGCCGCTGCGCGCACAGCCTGCGGCACACCTGGTCGCGGTCGTGCAGCGCCGCCCGCAGCAGGTCGCCGCGGACGTACTCGCCGAGGTCCAGGGCGAGTTCCACGCCGAAGCGGCGCGCGGCGGGATCGGCGTCGACGGCCAGCGCGCGCACCGCCCTGCGGTGCGGCGGCCCGACCAGCACCCCGCGGTAGGCGGACAGCGCCGCCGCACCGTGGCAGCGGCCGCGCAACGCGAGCAGAACCCGCACCGCGGCGGCCGCCTCGTCCGGGTCGGTGCGCAGCACGAGCGCGCCCAGCGCGCGCCCCCGCACCTCCGGCACGTGGTCGGCGCAGCGCAACGCCAGCAGCGCGGCGGCCTGCGGACCACCGCTGCGCGCCAGGCCCGCCACGGCCTGCTCCCGTACGTGGCCGTCCGCGTCCAGTGCGGCGAGCAGCAGATGCAGCGGGCTCGCCGGTCCCGTCGCCGCCGGGCCCGGCCTGGCCCGGCGGTCCAGGAGCAGCAGCAGGCGGGCGGGCGCCCGGCCCAGTTCCTCCATGGCGGCGGCCCGGTCGTACGGGTTCCCCGCCGCGGCCCGGTCCGCGGCCCGCAGATGCGCCAGCAGGGCGGCCACGTCCTCGCCCCGCCCGGAGAGCGCCGCGGCGCACCGCTCCGGCCAGCGCCCCGGCTCCCCAGGCCCCCGGCCCCGCCCCCGCTGTCTGCGCAGCATGCCTCCAGGATCACCGCCGCGCCCGCGCCGACCAAGCGGCTTCACCACGACTTTGCCCAAGCAAGTCCCAGACAAGGCGAAAGGCCCGGAAGCGTGTGCTTCCGGGCCTCTGCCTTTGGTAGCGGGGACAGGATTTGAACCTGCGACCTCTGGGTTATGAGCCCAGCGAGCTACCGAGCTGCTCCACCCCGCGTCGTTGTGCCTTCACCATACCCGCCCCCCACCCCACCACCAAATCCGTTCCCCCAGGCCCGGCCCGGGCGCGGACCCAGCGCCATCCGGGCGCAGCCCGGGCCTTTCAGGGGCGCGGGGAACGGCGCGACCAGCCACGACGAGGCTGCACCTCGCCACTGGCCCCAAGGGGCTGATGCTGTCGCAGACGGACCACCGGCCGGCGGCCGGTGGTCCGCGCAGTTCCCCGCGCCCCTGGCAGCGCGCAACGCCCACCGCGATCCGGGCACAGCCCCGGGGAAACGGGCGCGGACCCAGCGCCATCCGGGCGCAGCCCGGGCCTTTCAGGGGCGCGGGGAACGGCGCGACCAGCCACGACGAGGCTGTACCTCGCCACCGGCCCCAAGGGGCAAATTGCTGTCGCAGACGGACCACCGGCCGGCGGCCGGTTGCCCGCGCAGTTCCCCGCGCCCCTGAGGGGGCGCAAGCCCCACCGCAGTCCGGGCGCAGCCCGGGGGCAGGGCGCAAGCCCCCACCGCGAACCGGGCGCAAGCCCTACGCAGTCCCGGCGCCGGCGCGCGGACGGGGCGCGACGCCCAGCGCAATCGGGGCGCCGGCCCGTCGTCGGGGCGCGAGCACTACGCGGTCCGGGCAGGGCACGGCGGTCACGCCGTGAGCTCGTGGGCGACCGCGTCCGTGAGCCGGGCGGCGCGCTCCGCGACCTCGGCGGGACCGTTGGCGATGGCCCGCGCACACCAGGACTGCGCCTCGGCGAGCGCACCGCGCCGGGCGGAGAGCAGGGCGAGGCGCAGCGCCGCCCGCCCGTGCCCGGCCTCAGCCGCCCGCGTCCACCACAGCGCCGCCTCCGGCTCGCTGCCCTGCCGGGCGAGCAGCAACCCGAGATTGAACGCGCCGTTGCGCGAGCCGGCCTCCGCCGCCAGCCGGTACCAGTGCGCGGCCTCGGCGACCTCTCCGCGCCGGGACGCGCACATGCCGAGCCGCACCTGGGCGCGGCGGTGCCCCTGGCGGGCAGCCCGCGCGTACCACTCCGCGGCCTCCTCGCTGACCACGACCTCGCCCGCGGCCGCCTCCGCCGCGGCCCCGGCCGCGCTGAGCAGCGAGCCGAGCCGGAAGGCCGCCTCGGGGCTGCCGCCCCCGGCCGCGCACCGCAGGTGCCGCTCGGCACCGTGCAGGTCGCCTTCGCGCTGGAGCGCGATCGCCACCTGGAGCGCTGCCTCGGCGTGCCCGGCCGCGGCGGCCCGCTCGTACCAGCGCCGCGCGGCGTCCTCGTCCTTGCGTCCCGCGTGCAGGATGCCGAGGTTGAAGGCCGCGTCGATGCTGCCCGCCTCGGCCGCCTTGGAGAACCACGGCTCGGCGCCCGCCGCGTCACCGCGCTGCAGCAGCAGCACCGCCAGCGCGTTGGCCGCCTCGCGGTGCCCCGCGTACGCCGCCTTGCGGTACCACTGCTCGGCCTGGGTCGAACGCCCCTGGCCGGCGCAGAGCAGGCCGAGGTTGTACGCCCCGTTGACGTCGCCGGCCTCCATGGCCGTGCGGTACCAGCGCTCGGCGGTCTGCGTCTCGCCCTCCTGGGCGTGCAGCGCGCCGAGCGCGTTGGCCGCGTTGCCGTCGCCGGCCTGGGCGGCGCGCCGCCACCACGTGGCGGCCTGGTCGAGGTCGCCGGCGTCGCGCAGCAGGAACGCCAGCGCGCAGGCGGCCTTGGCCTCGCCGTCGCGCGCCGCGGTCAGGTACCAGTGCTGGGCCTCCTTGGTCTCGCCGCGCTCCTCCAGGAGCGTGCCGAGCCGGAGCGCGGCACGCCGGTGGCGGCGCGCGGCGGCCTGCCGGTACCACTGCTCGGCCTCGCGGTCCTCGCCGCGCTCCGCGCACACCCCGGCCAGCCGGTAGGACGCCTCGCGGTGTCCGTGCTCGGCGGCGACCCGGAACCAGCGCTCCGCGCCGACGTCCTGCCGGTGGTCGAGCAGGTCGGCGAGCGCGTAGGCGCCCAGCGTGTGGCCGGACTCCGCGGCCTGGCGCAGCCAGTACTCGGCGCCGGGCTCGTCGCCGCGCTCGCGGTAGTGCCGGCCGAGCGCGTGCGCGGCGGCGGCGGAGCCGGCGACGGCGGCGATCCGCCACCAGTCGGCCGCCTCGTCGGCGTACCCGCGCTGGTGCAGCAGCAGCGCCAGGTTGTTGGCGGCCGCCCGGTCGCCGTGCCGCACCGCCTCGCGCAGGAACGGCTCCGCGCCGTCGAGGTCGCCGCGGCGCAGCAGCAGGGTGCCCAGCGCGCTCATCGCGGCCGGGTCGCCCTGTTCCGCGGCGCGGCGGTGCCGCACCTCGATCTCCGCCTCCTCGCGCATGGCGAGGGTGTCCTCGTCGGGCAGTTCGGTCAGCAGCACCGGCAGCGCGCCGTCGGGCGCGGCCGGCTCTGCGGCGGCGGCCTCTCCGGTGCGCGGTGCGGGCAGCAGCTCCGCCACGGTCGGGGGCTTCCCCTCCCCCTCCACGGACGTCGCCGACCGACCCGACGACCCACGCTTCTCGCGAATCTGACGAGCGTTCAGCAGTCTTGCACCATCCCCCATGAGCTCCATCGTTGCACCCCTGATACCGGCGTACACCTGGTATACCGCAACCCAGACGGTCACTTCAGCGTTTTGTCGACTTCCCGACAAGGCGTCACACCAAACGCTGACGACGTGCTTTCCCCCATACAAGTGAAGAGGCCCGAAGTCGATTGACTTCGAGCCTCTTCATACAGTAGCGGGGACAGGATTTGAACCTGCGACCTCTGGGTTATGAGCCCAGCGAGCTACCGAGCTGCTCCACCCCGCGTCGTTGTGCCTTCACCGTATCACGGCGCGGGGGGCAAGATCAGCGCGTGCTCTTCTGCGCCTCCCTGGCCCGGCGCAGAGCGTCGGCGAGACGGTCCTGCGCGTCGCCGTACGCCTTCCAGTCGCCCTTCCTCATCGCCGCCTGGCCGTCGTCGTACGCCTGCTGGGCGTCGGTCAGTGCCGCGCTCATCGCGGCGCGGTCGCCCGCGGACGCCGGCGGCTGCTTCCCGGCCGTGCCGCCGGACGCGGGCGGCGCGGCGGCCGGCGGGGGCGCGGCGCTGGAGAAGACGGCGTCGAGCGCCTGGTCGAGCGTGTTCTCGAAGGCCATGGTGCCGTCGAAGTCGACCATGACCTTCTGCAGCTGCGGGTTGTCGGCGTCCGCGGGCCGCACGTACACCGGCTCCACGTAGAGCAGGCCGCCGTCGAGCGGGATGGTCAGCAGGTTGCCGTACTCGATGGTGGAGTCGCCGCGTTTGAGCAGGTTGAGGTCGGGTGCGAAGTCGCGGTTGGAGTTGAGCTTGCTCTGCACCTGCTGCGGGCCCTCCACCTGGGCGCTGGACGGCAGTTTGAGGATGCGCATGGTCCCGTAGTCGGGACTGGTGGCGTCGGAGTCGACGGCCATGAAGGCGGCGAGGGTGCCGCGCCGGTTGGGCGTGAAGGTGGTGGTGAGGGAGAACGCCTGGTCGCTCCGCCCGGGCATCTTCATGCTCAGGTAGTACGGCGGCACCGCCTTGCCGGACTTCGACGCCGGGTCGTCCGGCACCTGCCACACCTCGCTGCCGCTGTAGAACTGCGCGGCCTTCGTCACGTGGTACGTCGTGAGCAGCTGCCGCTGGACCTTGAACAGGTCCTGCGGGTAGTGCAGGTGGGACAGCAGGTCGGCGGGGATGTCCGCCTTGGGCCGCACCGTGTCCGGGAAGGCCTTCATCCAGGTCTTCAGCACCGGGTCCTGGGTGTCCCACTGGTACAGCTGGACCGTGCCGTCGTAGGCGTCCACGGTCGCCTTCACGGAGTTGCGGATGTAGTTGACCTGGTTCTGCTGCGCGACCACCGAGCGCCCGCTGTCGGTGAGCGAGTCGGCCGTGGTGTCGCCGAGCGTGGTCCGCGAGGCGTACGGATAGCTGTTGGTCGTGGTGTAGGCGTCCACGATCCACTGCACCCGGCCGTCCACCACCGCGGGGTAGGGGTCCCCGTCGATCGTCAGCCAGGGCGCGACCGCCTCGACCCGCTGCTTGGGCGTGCGGTTGTAGAGGATCTTCGAGCCGTGGCCGATCGCCCCCGAGTACAGGATCTGCGGCTCGTCGAAGGTCAGCGCGTACGCCGCCCTGGTCAGCGGGTTGTCCAGGCTGACGCCGCCCTTGCCGCGGTAGGAGGTGGTCCGCTCACCGCCCGTCCCGGCGTAGTCCAGCTCCTTGGTGGGGCCTCCGACGATGGCGTACTGCCTGGTCTGCTCGCCGAAGTAGATCTGCTGCGTGTACGGGCCCATGGCGCCGGTCGTCGGCAGGTTGTGCTCGGTGTAGACGGGCTGCCCGTTCGGGTTGCCGGCCAGGCCCGCGGCGTTCGCCGCGCCGTCGGCGCCCGCGCTCCCGGCGCCCGTGCCGCTGCCGGAGCTGCTGCTGTCCGCGTCGCCGCCGGTGACCTCGGTGCTCTTGGCGGCGACTATGCCGTAGCCGTGGGTGTACTTGAAGTGGTCGTTGATCCAGTTCTTCTCGGGGATGCCGTCG
This sequence comes from Actinacidiphila polyblastidii, assembly GCF_036353415.1. Classification (NCBI taxonomy): domain Bacteria; kingdom Bacillati; phylum Actinomycetota; class Actinomycetes; order Kitasatosporales; family Streptomycetaceae; genus Actinacidiphila; species Actinacidiphila polyblastidii. The sequence continues at coordinate 42,067 of NZ_JAZEWV010000010.1, read as the reverse complement.
CTGTCCAGCTCCCGCACGCCCACCACGGTGTCCTGCTTCTTGCCGTCCACCGTGTAGCGGTCGACGTCCAGCGTGGAGGGGAAGGAGTAGTAGCTGCCGGACTGCTGCATCTGCTGGAAGGTCGGCGCGACCACGTCGGGGTCGAGCAGCCGGATCGACGCGGCCGTGGCGGTGTCGGCGCGCAGCGCCGGGTTCGCGGTGCCGCTGGTGCCGCTGTAGTCGGACACGTCGGCGCTCTTGATGCCGTACGCGGCCCGCGTCGCGTCGATGTTCTTCTGGATGTACGGCGCCTCCTTGGCGGCCTCGTTCGGCTGCACCTGGAACTTCTGCACGATCGCCGGGTAGAGCCCGCCGATCAGGATCGCGGAGAGCACCATCAGGCCGAAGCCGATCATCGGCAGCGACCAGGTGCGGCGCCAGAGGGTGGCGAAGAAGAGCACCGCGCAGATCGCGGCGATGAAGAACAGGATCGTCTTGGCCGGCAGGTAGGCGTTGGCGTCCACGTAGCGCAGGCCGGTCCAGTCGTCGGTGGAGCGCAGCCCGCTGGACTTCACCGCCAGCCCGTAGCGGTCCAGCCAGTAGGCGACCGCCTTGAGGGACACGAAGACGCCGAGCAGCACCGACAGGTGGCCGGTCGCGGCCCCGGTGGCCCGGCCGCCGCCCGCCGCGGTCAGCCGCAGCCCGCCGTAGAGGTAGTGCACGAGCGCGGCGGCGATCAGCGAGAGCACCACGGCGGCGAAGCCGAAGGCCAGCAGGAAGCGGTACCAGGGCAGGTCGAAGGCGTAGAAGGACACGTCCTTGTGGAACTGCGGGTCCTTGGTGTGGAAGGACGTGGCGTTGGTGTAGAGCAGCCACAGCCGCCAGTGCGCCGAGGCCGATCCGCCGGCGATGAGCCCGACCACCGCGCAGATCCCCAGCAGCACCCATGTCTTGTACGGCGCGACGCCCATCCGGTAGCGGTCCAGGCCCTGCTGCTCGGCGGACATCGCGCTCAGCGGCGGCCGCAGCCGGTGCGCCAGATAGACGTTCACGCCGATCGCGACGGACATCAGCAGCCCGAAGGAGCAGAAGAGGCCGACCTTCGTCCACAGGGTGGTGGTGAAGACCGAGGAGTAGTGCACCGAGCGGTACCAGAGCAGGTCGGTCCACAGACCCGCGAAGGTCACGAACACGATCATGAGGAGGGCGAGGACGCCGATCGTGGTGACCAGCGTCCGCGCCCGCCGGGACGGACGGCCGAATCCCGCCCGTGGTCCCGTCGGCCCTCCGTCGCGGTCCGGCATCTGGAATACCAAGGTGCGCACCTCGAAATGTCATGGTTTCAGGGGTGTCCCGGGTCGGACGCCCACTGGTGCAACTTAACTATGCTTTGGCCGGTTCCCGATTCCGGTTGCGGAAGAGGCAGGATATGAACCATGTCCACCATTGCTAACGGGGGGACGCCGCTCGCGGCGAACCCGCTGACCCGGGCCGTACTCGAGATCGACACCTACGCGTCGGGCCTGGGCTGGGACCAGCCCGCCCGGCTCTTCGCCCTCGTCGACACCGCGCAGCTGCGCTCCCAGGAGCCGGGGCTGGCCGACCAGCTGGGCCTGGCCGAGGAGGGGGCCGGCGGCCTGACCCCCATCGAGCAGGAGGAGCTGCCGTCCGGGCAGGCGCTCGACGAGTTCCTCGCGACCATCGCCTGGCCTGGGGTGATCGCGGGCTGCGCGCTGACCGTGGAGCGGCTGATGCTGCCGCCGTCGGCCGAGGCGGCGCTGCCCGAGGACCTGGACGACGCCGCCCTGGCCTCCTGGGTGGCCGGGCACCCGGAGCGCCAGGAGGTGCGGATGACGGTCGCGGTGCTGCGCGACGGCAGTCGCGAGTCCGCGGTGCGGCTGCGCGCCAAGGACGCGCCGTCGGAGGTACTCACCGGGCCCGAGCTGGTGCCCGGTCTCGCGGACGCGCTGACGGCGACCTTCTCGTAGCCCTGCCGGGCCGGTCCGCGCCGGTCCGCCGGCGGGCCGGTCCGCCGGCTTGTCAGCGGGGCCGGCTCAGCTCTTGCAGGACGGCAGCGCCTTGTCGTCGCCCGACTTGATGTCGGCGAGGGCCGCCATCGCGTCGTCCAGGGTCTTCACCTTCACCAGGGTGAGGCCCTTGGGCACGTCCTTGGCGGCCTCCTCGCAGTTGTCCGCGGGAGTGAGGAAGAACTGCGCGCCCTTGTCGCGGGCGCCGATCGTCTTCAGGCTGATGCCGCCGATCGGGCCGACGTTCCCGTTGTCGTCGATGGTGCCGGTGCCCGCGACGAAGTGCCCGCCGGTCAGGCTGCCGGGGGTGAGCTTGTCCACGATGCCGAGCGCGAACATCGTGCCGGCGCTCGGACCGCCCACGTCGGCGAGCTTGATGTCGATGCTGAACGGGAAGAGGTGCTCGATCCCCGCCTGGATGCCGACGACCGCGCGGGTCGGGCCGGAGTCGTGGGACGTGCGCGTGGTGAGCGTCAGGTGCTGCACGGGCGGCGTCTTCTGCTTCACGTCCGCCGCCCGGACGATGGCGAAGGCCACCTTCTCGCCCGGCTTGTGCTTGGTGACCAGCGTGGCGACCTGGTCGGCCTGGGTGACCGCGGTCCCGTCGACCGCCTTGATGACGTCGCCGGCGTGCAGGGTGCCCTCGGCGGCGCCGCCCTTGACCACCGCGGCGACGATCACCCGGGACTGCACCGGGATGTGCAGCTCGCGCAGCGCCGCGACCTTGGCGCTGTCCTGCGACTGGCTGAACTCCTCGGCGTTCTCCTGGTCGGCCTGTTCCGCCGTCTGCCCCTGGGGGTAGAGGGTGTCGTGCTCGACCACCTTGTCGTCGTGCCTGGCCCAGCCCATCACGGCCTCGACGAGGTTCATGTCGTAGTCGGCGCCGGTGACCCGCACGGTGGTCATGTTCAGGTGGCCGGTGGCCGGGTAGGTCGGGTGCCCGGAGATCTGGATCACCGTGTCGCCGCCGTAGTCGCCGAGGGTGTTGACCGTCGGGCCGGGCGACATCTCCGCGTACGGAGTCGGCGTCAGCAGCGCCACGCACAGCAGCGCTATGAGCGTCAGTGTCGAGGCGATCAGCGTCGCGGTGCGGCGTGGCATGGGGTCGACCCTACGGGACAGGACCGGCGACCGGCCCGCGGGGTGAGTCCTCCTCGCCCGCCTCTCCCTGGGCCTGTGCGGCGGCTGTGCGGCCCTTCCTGGCGGCCTTGCGCGCCGCCTTCCTGGCGTCCGCCGCGGCGGCGCGGGCGTCCCGGGTCTGCGTGCCCGCGTCGGCGGCCTCGGCCTCCGCGGCGGCGTTCTCCATCGCGGTCCGGAACCGTTCGTAGCCGGCGAGCGACGCGCCGTCGCCGGTGGAGCGGCGCCGTCCCGCCCAGCGGCCCCAGAACGCCGCCGCGACCGCCGCGACGAGTGGAATGATCAACCAGGCGAGTGCTGCCACTGCGGACTCCCGACCCCGTGCGCCAAATCGGACCAATGAGACGTATCAGCAGATTAATCGCTCATGGACTCAACGCTCGGCCGGGGCGCGGGGTTACGCATCCGGAAATCCCACCAACGGACGGTTACGTCATCAGAGTGGCCCTCGCCGCCGCTCGGGCGGCCGCCGCGGGCGCGGTCGGCGCCCTACGCGCCGACCCAGTCCTCCCGGCCGTCCTCGAAGGTCTGCTGCTTCCAGATCGGCACCTGGCCCTTCAGGTCGTCGATCAGCCGGCGGCTCGCCGCGAACGCCTCCCCACGGTGCGCGCAGGCCACCGCGACCACCACCGCGATGTCGCCCACCCGCAGATCGCCCACCCGGTGGACGGCGGCCAGCGCCCGCACCGGGAAGTCCGCGGCGACCTTCTCCGCGACCCTGCGCAGCTCCGCGCCCGCGGTCGGGTGGGCGGAGTACGACAGACCGGTCACCGCCGCATCCGGGCGGCCGTCGTGGTCGCGCACGGTGCCGACGAAGAGGGTCGTGCCGCCGGCCGCGTCGTCGCCGACCGCGCCGACGACCTCGTCGACCGACAGCGGGGTGTCGCGGATCGCCAGCAGCCGGATCGGGTCGTCGCCGTCGCCGCGCTCTTCGTATGTGGGTGCCATGTCATCCATGCTGCCTCACCTTCCCGCATCGCGGAAAGACTCTTCCGTTTCCACTCCGTGACGCCGGACCGGCGCCGGTGCGGCGAGTGCGCTCACAGCCCGCGGCGTCTGCGCGCCCGGCGGACCGCCGCGGCCGCGCCCACCAGCGCGACGGTGGCGCCCGCCGCGCCCAGCGCGGTCGCGTCCTTGCGGCCGAGCCGGCGGCCCGCCAGCGAACTGCGGCCGGTGACCTCCTCCAGCAGCTCCGTGAGCACCTCCTCGTTGGTCCACCGCGGCCGCCAGCCCGCCTCGTGCAGCCGGCTGCCGCTCACCACCCAAGGGTGCATCGTGTACGCCAGGTCCCCCGCCGGCGAGGGCGTCAGGCCCAGCCGGTGCAGCCGGGAGGCGGCGCCGAAGGCGATCGCGGGCGGCAGCTCCATCCGCCGGATGCCGGACAGCTCCTCCACCTCCTCCTGCTCCAGCCAGCCGTCGCAGCCGACCGCCATCTCGCCGTCCACCTTCTCCAGCACCGCGTACTCCAGCGCCGACACCAGGTCCTCGACGTGGCAGAACTGCCAGCAGGGCCGGCTGCCGGCCACCACGAGCAGCCGCGGCGACTCGAAGTAGCGGGTCAGCGCCGTGTCGGTGCCGCCGACCAGCACCGCGGGACGCAGCACCGTCACGTTCAGGCCCGGGTGGGCGCGCGGCGCGCGGCGGCCCAGCCGCTCGATCTCCAGCAGGTCGTCGACGAAGCTGGCCTCGGAGGTGGCCCGCAGCGGCGCGTCCTCTGCGAGCGGCACGTCGTTGTCGGCCTGGGCGCCGTAGACCATCGCGGACGTGCACAGCACCACCCGGTGCACGCCGGCGGCCGCAGCGGCGGTCAGCACGGTCTGGGTGCCCCGCACGTTGAACGCCGAGCGGGCCTTGGCGTCGGACTCCAGATCGAGGTCGAGCGCGAGGTGCACCACCACGTCCGCGCCGCGCAGCTTCTCGGCGATCGCCGGGTCCCGCACGTCGAGCACCCGCCAGGTCGCCCCGGGCACCTCACCGCGCCGCTCGTCGATCGCCAGCACCTTCCTGACCTGGTCGGACGCGACGAGGCGCAGCGCGAGCGCCTGGCCCACGCCGGAGGCCGCGCCGGTGATCGCGACCACCGGCCCGGCCGCCGCCCGGCCGGTGCTCCGCTCTGGGCGAACGTGTTCTTCTGGGGAACTCACCGGGTGTCTCCCACGGTTGTCTCAGATACGTACGCAGCCATCCTGCCGGACAGGTGTCTAGGCTGGAGGTACAGCCCATCACACCACCCCACACCGACACAGAGCCGAGGAATTCCCGTGAGTGACATCCCATTCGGATTCGGCGTCCCTCCCGAGGAACCCGAGGACGGGGACGAGGGCGCCCCGCGCAAGGGCCGCGGCGACAGCGGTGGCCAGGGCGGCGGCGGCCAGGGCGGCCCGCCCGACCCCTTCGGCTTCGGCGGCGCGAACCCCTTCGGCGGCGGCGGGGACAACCCCTTCGCCGCGATGTTCGGCTCGCTGAACCCCAACGACCTCGGCGCCGCCTTCCAGCAGCTCGGCCAGATGCTCTCGTACGACGGCGGCCCGGTGAACTGGGACATGGCCAAGGACATCGCCCGGCAGACGGTCGCGCAGGGCACCCCCGACGGCGTGAAGGACGCGTCCGTGGGCCGCGCCGACCGCTCCTGGGTGGAGGAGGCCGTGCGGCTGGCGGACCTGTGGCTGGACGGCGCGACCTCGCTGCCCTCGGGCGCCAACTCCGCGGTGGCCTGGAGCCGCGCGGAGTGGATCGAGGCGACGCTGCCGGTGTGGAAGGACCTCGTCGACCCGGTCGCCGAGCGGGTGGCCGGCGCGATGGGCGACGTGCTGCCCGAGGAGATGCAGGCCATGACCGGCCCGCTGCTCGGCATGATGCGCTCCATGGGCGGCGCGATGTTCGGCTCCCAGATCGGCCAGGCGCTCGGCACCCTGGCCGGCGAGGTGGTCGGCTCCACCGACGTCGGCCTGCCGCTCGGCCCCGCGGGCAAGGCCGCGCTCCTCCCGGCGAACGTCGCGGCCTTCGGTGAGGGCCTCGGCATCCCGCAGGAGGAGGTGCGGCTGTATCTGGCGCTGCGCGAGGCCGCGCACCAGCGGCTGTTCGCCCACGTGCCGTGGCTGCGGGCGCACCTGTTCGGCGCGGTCGAGGGGTACGCCCGCGGCATCAAGGTGGACACCGCCCGCCTGGAGGACGCCGTCGGCCAGCTCGACCCGTCGCAGCCCGAGCAGCTCCAGGAAGCGCTGCAGCAGGGCATGTTCCAGCCCGAGGACACCCCGGCGCAGAAGGCGGCGCTGGCCCGGCTGGAGACCGCGCTGGCCCTCGTCGAGGGCTGGGTGGACGCCGTGGTGCACGAGGCGGCGGCCCCGCACCTGCCGTCGGCCGGCGCGCTGCGCGAGACGCTGCGCCGCCGCCGCGCCACCGGCGGTCCCGCCGAGCAGACCTTCGCCACGCTGATCGGCCTGGAGCTGCGGCCGCGGCGGCTGCGGGACGCCTCCCGGCTGTGGGCCTCGCTCACCGACGCCCGGGGCGTCGACGGCCGCGACGGCCTGTGGGCGCACCCGGACATGCTGCCGACCGCCGCGGACCTGGACGACCCGGACGGGTTCGTGCACCGCGAGGGCTTCGACGTCTCCGAGCTGGACAGGATCCTCGGCGAGGCAGCGGGCGGCCACGTGCAGGAGAAGAGCTCCGACCCGGACTCCGGAGCCGATCCGGCCGGCGCCGAAGCCCCCGACCCCGAAGGCCCCTCCGGCGACGCGGGCTCCGGAGAGGCCGGCTCCGGCGGCAAGGGCGACGACGGGAAGTGAGCGCGCTGCACGCGGACGCCGTCGGCGTCCTCCAGGGCTGGACCGCGCCCGACGCCGGGCAGGACGCCCTTCGCCATGAGTATCTGGAGCACCTGGCCGGGCACCCGGACGGCCTGCTGAAGTCCTGCCGCGCCGGGCATCTGACCGGCAGCGCGCTGGTGGTCGACCCGTCGCGCGACCGGGTGCTGCTCACCCTGCACGCCAAGCTGAAGATGTGGCTGCAGATGGGCGGCCACTGCGAACCGCAGGACGCCGCCCTGCGGGAGTCGGCGCTGCGCGAGGCGGTCGAGGAGTCCGGCATTCGCGGCCTGCGGCTGCTGCGCGAGGACCCGGTCAACCTCGATCGGCACCTGACGCCCTGCGCCTGGCACCTGGACGTCCAGTACGCGGCGCTCGCGCCCGAGGACGCCGTGGAGGCGATCAGCGACGAGTCGCTGGACCTGCGCTGGTTCGGGTACGACGAGGTGGCCGAGGTCGCCGACGCGTCGGTGGTCCGGCTGCTGCACAGGACCCGCGCGCTGCTGTAGGGACGGCGGCGGCCCGGCCCCGTATGCCGGGGGCCGGGCCGCCGGTGGTCTGCGGCGCGGCGGCTGGTGCTCCGGCCAGAGCCTTAGCGGTTGGACCAGATGTTGCCCGGGTTCTGGCCGTGTGCGCCCTGTGCGCCGACGCCGAACTGGGCGCGCAGGCCCTGGCCCAGCTCCGCGTTCTGCGGCGGCATCAACTCGCTGGGCTGCACCAGGACGTAGCCCTGGCCGACGAAGTTCAGCTCCCAGCCCTCGCCGGTGTTGCCGCGCCGCCGGAAGACCGAGGAGCTGCTGGTCTGGGCCTGCATCTGGACCCGCAGGCCGGTCGACCAGGCCACCACGGCGTCCGCGTCGCACGACACGTACTTGTCCGGGGTGACCGGCATCATCAGCGGCTTGCCCGAGGTCATCAGGGCGACCTTGCCGCTGCCCGCGATGTTCAGGTTGTACTGGCCGGTGCCGGACAGGCCGAACTGGCTGTCCACCGCGATGACGTCCCAGTGCAGGCCGGAGTCGAGCGCGAGCACGTACGCGCTGTCGACGGTCAGCCCCTCGTGGTCCACGTCCAGGACGTGGATCTGCTGGGCGAGGTTGGCGAGGTAGACGGTGCCCTGCCCCGAGCACCGCATCAGGTCGAGGCCCTCGCCGGTGTGCCGGCGGCCGCTGCGCTGGTGGTGGGACTGGTACTCGCCGTCGAACTCGATCATGCCCTGGTAGGCCACCATCGACCCCTTGCGGGCGAGGCAGTCGGGGCCGGTGCTGCCGTCCAGCCGGACCCGCAGCAGATAGGCGTTCTGCAGGCTGTAGTGGTCCTGGTTCTGGACCTCGGTGAAGGCGAAAAGCGGGCTCTGCATGATGTGTCGCTCCCCCTCAGCCCCGGACCCGGAGCCGGTCGGTGCTGTCCTCGCTGGGCTGTACGACGACGAAGCCCTGTCCGGAGAAGCCGATCTGGAATGCCTCGCCGCTGCCGCGCCCGATCAGCGACGACGCCTTGAAGCTGCGCTTGGCCTTCATCTTCAGCCCCGACGACCAGGCGACGAGCGCGTCGGGGTCGACGTACGTCTCGTCGGCGCCGCTGCCGCAGTCGACCACGATCGGCGTGCCGCGCGAGGTGACGGCCACCCAGCCGACCCCGGACACGCCGACGTTGAACAGGCCCTGGCCGGCGAACTTGGCGAGCCCCTTCACCCGCTCCACGCCCCATGTCAGATGGGCGTCGAAGGCGAGCAGGTTGGTGCCGTTGACCGACACCGACTCGTTGTCGAGGTTGAGGCAGACCACGTCCGCGCCGTAGTCGGCGAGGTAGAGCAGGCCGTCGCCGGTGCACTTCATCAGCGGGGTGCTCTCACCGGTCAGCCACGCGGAGGCCATCTGCCGCACGGCGGGCGGGTTCGGCTCGTACTGCACGAAGCCCTCGTAGGCGACCATCGAGCCGGTCCTGGCGAAGAGGTCCTGGCCGGTCTGCATGGCGACCTGGAGCATCGAGGAGCCGTGGTTCTCCATCCGGGCGGCGACCGGTGCCGGTGCGTACCCCGCGATCATCTGCTGGTCCATGGCGGGTCACACCTCGTAGGGCTGGACGACGATGAAGTTGCCGGGAGCGCCGCGGAACTGGAGGTTCACGGTCTCGCCGCTGTGGCCCGGGTAGGCGCTCCGGCGCAGCCGCACCTGGCTGGAGACGATCACCTGGGCGGCTGCCGACCAGGCCACGATCGCGTTGCTGTCGGCGTAGGTGGTGGGGGTGACCGGCAGGACGACGGGCGTGCCGTGGGTCTTGACGATCACCGTGCCGGTGCCCTGGAACTGCATGGTGAACAGGGCGCCGCCGGGGATGCCGTGCCCCTCGATCCTGCGCACCTCGTGCTGCAGGCTCTCATCGAAGGCCAGCACGTTCTCCGCGGAGACGCACAGGGCGTCGCCCTGCAGCTCGACGGGGTGCAGATAGGCGGCGCTCTCGGCGAAGAAGACCTGGCCGCCGCCGGTGCAGCGCATCAGCTGCATCTCCTGGCCGGTCATGTTCCCGACGACGCGCCCGGTGAAGCCGGCGCCCTTGTAGTTGAAGTCGACCTTGCCCTGGTACAGCACCATGCTGCCCTGACGCGCCAGCACCGGCTGGCCGCCGGCCTGGCTGAGGTCGGCGCGCATCATCTTGGCGTTCTGCTGCGTCCAGCGCTGGCCGGTGGGCAGTTCGCGGTATTTCTGCATGCCGACGGCGATGCCGGCGCCCTGGGTGGGCACCGCGGGCTGCGCGTACGCGGGCTGGCCGAAGCCGGGCGGCTGGGCGTAGCCCGGGGGGGCCGCGCCGGGTTGCGGGCCGCCGAAGGGCGGCTGCTGGTAGCCGGGAGGCGCCGGCGGTCCCGGGGGGCCGGGCGGGCCCGGCTGCCCGGGGAAGGGCGGCGGGGCGAGCGGCGCGATCATCGTCGGCGCCTGGTGGATGTCGGGGGCGCCCGCGCCCGGCGGCGGGGTGAATCCGGGCTGGTGGGCGACGGGTTGCGGCGGCGGGACGGGGGCGCCGAAGGAAGGCGCGGGCGGCGGGGTGGGCGCGGGGCCGCCTGGCGGCGGGGCGAAGCCGGGCGCGGGGGCCGCGGGCGGGGGCGCGAAGCCGGGGGCGGCCTGGGGGGCGGGCGCGGCGGGCGCCGGCTCCTCCTCGGCGACCTCGCCGCCGAAGTTGCGCAGCAGCGCGGCGAGTCCGCCGTCGAAGCCCTGGCCGACGGCGGCGAACCGCCACACGTCCTTGAGGTAGATGTCGGCGAGCATCACGGCGCGCTCGGTGCTGAACTCCGCGCCGGTGAACGCGTACCGGGCGACCTCCTCGCCGCCCGCGACGATCCGCAGGTAGCCCGGCGCGATCTGGGACATCCGGCCGTCGCCGTCGATGGTCGCGGTGAACGACAGCTTCTGGACGGCGGCGGGGACGCGGTCGAGGGTGACCCGGAAGGACTCGGTGTCGCCGGACTGCGCGCCGAGCAGCTGGATGGACTCCTCGGGCGACTTCGGCTGGTTGAAGAAGATGAAGTACCGGTCGTCCGACAGCTCTTCGCGGGCGTCCAGCCCGAAGCAGCTGATGTCGAAGGTGAGGCCCGGTCCGGTGATCTGCACGCCGACGTAGAGATCCGTGCCGGCTGTCAGATCGCTGATCTTGGCCTTGTGGCCACGCTGGAATTCCCTGGCCATGGTGCGACCTTCCCCCATCCCCTCAGTGCTGCTGTGCGCGTTGCGACAGGCTAACCGGTCGCAACGACAGCGGCTATTCCTCGTCGGGCCCCGGCGGGTTGGGCAGCCGCTCGGCGGCGACCACGCCCTCCAGGAAACCGCGGGCCCGCTCGGTGCGCGGATAGCCCTCCAGCAGTTTCCAGAACCGCGGGCCGTGGCCGGGCACCAGGAGGTGCGCGAGTTCGTGCAGCAGCACGTAGTCGATGACGTACTCGGGCATGCCCCGCAGCCGGTGGGACAGGCGGATGCTGCCCTCGGAGGGGGTGCACGAGCCCCAGCGGGAGTTCTGGTTGGTGACCCAGCGGACCGTGTCGGGCACCGCGCGGCCGTGCAGGTACTGGTCGGAGAGGCGTTCGGCGCGGGCCGCCAGCTCGTCGTCGCCGGGCATCCGGCGGCTCTCCTGCGCGGCGAGCTTGTCGAGCATCGTCGCCACCCAGCGCTGCTCCTCGGCGGCGGACATCCGGGCCGGGATGAGGACCACCGTCCGGTCGCCGTCGCGGTACGCCGAGACCGTACGGCGCCTGCGGGCGCTGCGGCGCACCTCGACGGCGCTCCTGCCGGCCGCGGCGCCCAGCGATCCGGGCGCGGCGCCCCCGGCCGTCCCGCCCGCGGCACCCGTCCCACCTGCGCCACTCGCCCCGCTCAGCCCGCCGGGCCGGGCACCTGGGGCAGGCTGACTGGTGAGATTGCGCACTGGATCGGCGGCCACGGCTCGACGTTACCCGCTGTGCCTGTGGGAAGTCCCGTCTCCGTGCCGGTTGCTCCGGGAATCACCTCGGTTCGTACGCATATTGAACGACGATCCCCCACAACCTGTGGATAACTTCGCGGCGCGCGAGGCCGAAGCGGGCATTCTGGGACGCGTCGATGACGGAGAGTGCTCGACAGGTCGCTCCAGGTCCGCGAGGGCGGGTGGAGCGGGTCCGGGCGGATGCGAGGGAGGTGAGGGCGGTGCGACCGGTGCTGAAGTCCGCGCTGCGGCGCGGCTGGCGGGACGGGGAGAGCCTGCAGTTCGGTGTGGACCCGCGGCACGCGGTGGTCCTCGCGCCGGTGGACGGCGCGGCGGCGGCCTTCCTGGAGCTGCTGGACGGCACCCGCGGGATGGACACCCTGACCGTGGACGCCGCCGCGCTCGGCCTCGGTCCCGAACAGGTGCGGCGCCTGCTCGCCCGGCTCGCGGAGGGCGGCGCGCTGGACGACGCGGCGGCCCACTCCGCGCTGTCCACCGCGGTGCGCCACCGGACGCCGCTGCTGGACCGGCTGCGCCCCGACCTCGCCGCCCTTTCCCTGGTCCATCCGGCGCCGGGCGCGGCACCCGCCCGGATACGGCACCGGAGGGCATCGCGGGTGCGGGTGCTCGGCGCCGGGCGGGTCGGCTCCGCGCTGGCCGCGGTGCTGTCGGCTGCCGGGGTCGGCGCGGTGGACCTGGTGGACAGCGGGCGCGTCGAGCCCTGGGACGCCGGTCCCTGCGGCATCCCGGCCGAGCACGTCGGCGACCGCCGCGACGCGGCCGGCCGTGCGGCGGTCCGCCGCGCCGCGCCGGAGGAGCGGCGCCGGCCGGCCGACGCGGGCGGCGGCAGGGGAAGGGCCGGGCCACCCGCGCCGCCGGGCCGCGCCCGGGGCGGTACGGGGCCGGGGTCCGGCGCCAGGCCGGGCCCGCGGTGGAGCGCGGGGCCGGGGGCGGGCGCCGTGGTCACGGTGGTGGCGCCGCGCGACGGGTTGGACGCCTTCGCGCCGGAGGAGGAGCAGGCGCGCGCGCTGGTCGCCTCAGGCGTGCCGCACCTCTACGCGGGGGTGCTGGAGGGCACCGGCGTGGTGGGTCCGCTGGTGCTGCCGGGCCGCACGGCCTGCGGGCAGTGCCTGGGCCTGCTGCTGGCCGGCCGCGATCCGGCCTGGCCGCTGCTGCTGGCGCAGCTGCGGTCCGGCCGCCGGCCCGCGGTCCCGGCCTGCGACATCGCGCTGGCGACCACCGTCGCGGGGACCGCCGCGGGCCACGTGCTGGCCCAGCTGGACGGCCGGCTGCCGCCGAGCGCGGGGGCGCGGCTGGAGCTGCCCTCGGCCGGCCCGGCCGTGCGGACGCTGCCGGTGCCGGGTGACGCCCGCTGCGGCTGCGGGGCGGCGGCGGCCGCCCGGACCGCCGGGCAGGAGGAGCGGGACGAGCGGGACGAAGCGCCGCGCCCCGGCAGAGCTGACCCACTCTTGGCCGGGAGCTTCGCGGCCACCTGGGCGCAGAGAGGCACAATGGCCATGTGACCGACCGGAAATGAGGAGCGCATGTCTGATCTTCCGCGCAAGGCGGTGACCCGCACGGCGAAGCTGGCGGCGCTCCCGCTGGGTTTCGCCGGCCGGGCCACGCTGGGGCTGGGCAAGCGCCTGGGCGGCCGGCCGGCCGACGAGGTCGCCACCGAGCTGCAGGAACGCACCGCGGAACAGCTCTTCAAGGTGCTCGGGGAGCTGAAGGGCGGGGCCATGAAGTTCGGCCAGGCCCTGTCGGTCTTCGAGTCCGCGCTGCCGGAGGACGTGGCCGGCCCCTACCGGGCGGCGCTCACCAAGCTCCAGGAGGCGGCGCCGCCGATGCCCGCACGCACCGTGCACCGGGTACTGGCGGAGCAGCTGGGCTCGGAATGGCGGTCGCTGTTCGCCGAGTTCGAGGACGTGCCGGCGGCGGCGGCGTCGATCGGGCAGGTGCACCGCGCGGTGTGGAGCGACGGGCGCAAGGTCGCGGTGAAGGTCCAGTACCCGGGGGCCGGAGACGCGCTGCTCTCGGACCTGTCGCAGCTGGGCCGGGTGGCCCGGCTGTTCGGGCCGCTGATCCCCGGGATGGACGTCAAGCCGCTGCTCGCCGAGCTGCGCGCCCGGGTCGCGGAGGAGCTGGACTACGGGCTGGAGGCCGCGGCGCAGCACGTGCACGCGGTGGAGTTCGCCGAGGACCCGGACGTGGTGGTCCCGGACGTCGTCCACCAGGCGGACCAGGTGCTGGTCACCGAGTGGATGGACGGGGTGCCGCTGTCGGAGGTGATCTCCTCGGGCAGCCGGGAGATGCGGGACCGGGCGGGGCAGCTGCTGGCGCACTTCCTGTTCGCCGGCCCGGCCCGCACCGGGCTGCTGCACGCGGACCCGCACCCGGGGAACTTCCGGCTGCTGACCGACGGCGGCCCCGCGCAGGGCTGGCGGCTGGGCGTGCTGGACTTCGGCACGGTGGACCGGCTGCCGGAGGGGCTGCCGCTGCCGATCGGCACCGCGCTGCGGCTCGCCCTGGCGGGCGAGGCCGAGCACGTCTACGCGATGCTGCGCAGCGAGGGCTTCGTCAAGCCGACGATCACCCTGGACGCGGACGCCGTGCTCGACTACCTGCGGCCGATCATCGAGCCGGCCGGCCGGGAGGACTTCCCGTTCGACCGGGCGTGGATGCGCGCGCAGGCGGCGAGGATCGCCGACCCGCGCTCCCCGGCCCACCAGTTGGGGCGGCAGCTGAACCTGCCGCCGTCGTATCTGCTGATCCACCGCGTGACGCTGAGCACCGTCGGGGTGCTCTGCCAGCTGGGGGCGACGGTGCGGCTGCGCGAGGAGCTGCGGGAGTGGCTGCCCGGGTTCGAGGCCGGGGGCGCGGCGGAGTCCGCGTGATCCGGTCGCCCGCACCACGGGCGGCCGGTCACCACCAGGCGGAGTCGAGCCTGCCCTCGATGCTGCGCAGATGCCGGCGCGCGCAGCTCTCGCAGAAGTAGACGCGGCGGCCGTTCTCCACCGAACACGTCCAGGTCAGCGGCAGACCCTCGTGTGTGGCGCCGCAGCGGCCGCACGTCGTGCTCTGACCCGTGGTCTGAGAGGTCTTGTGATCCACCGGTTGACGATACCTCCGCGGACGCCGGGTTTGTCGCCGTAACGCACCGCGGGGCCGGTCGGTGTCGACCGGCCCCGCGATGGCGGTGGCGTCAGTGGGCCGGACGCGCGGATGCGGGGAGCGGTTCCGCGCGCGGCCGTTCCACGCTGTTACTGCATGACGGCCATGGCCAGCGCGCGGCGGGCGCGCAGCGAGGCGCGCTCGGCGCGGCGCTGGAGGCGGCGCGCCGCGAGCAGTCGGAGCGACCTGCGTTCGTGCTCCGCCTCCTGCAGGCGCTGTTGCATATGGGCACGGGCCAGGGCTTCTGGCATGAGTTGCATTTCGAGGTTCCTGTTCTGGTGCGACGCGAAGGCGCCGGAGGAGCGTGCGGGGCGTTCGGTGAGCGAGGGGGTCATCGGGGCCTGATTCTTGGGGTCATGCGTCCGGGGACGGTCGATGGTTCCGGGGGCGGTGGTCTTCCTGATGTTCATGCTGCGACAGCGTCCTTGCGCGGGCGGCCACGCGGCCGCTTGCGGGGCACGACGACGCCCTGGATGAACAGCTCGCCGCCCCAGACACCCCAGGGCTCGCGGCGGTCCTTGGCGCCGGCCAGGCAGGCGTCACGCACCGGACAGGTCTGGCAGAGGGACTTGGCGTACTCGACATCGGCCGGGGACTCCGCGAAGAAGACCTCGGGGTCGTAGGTCCGGCACGGGACGGGCACGCCGAGTCGCTCGATCTCGTCGTCGAGTTCGGTCAGGGGCAGCAAGGGGGTCTCCGAGGGGGGCGTTGCGGGCGGGTGGCCGAGGTCGGGCTTGGTTCCGGAGGTGGCGTGCTGGGCGGTATGCACGGTGGCTGCGTTCCTCGTCTGTCGTCCGGCCGCTCTGTGGTTCGGCCGGTTTCCCGGTGGTGCAGGTCTGAAGAAAACAGAAGGGCCGCGGATCCCGGTCTGGGATTCCGCGGCCCTGAAGGTGCCGACCTGATGTGTCGTCAGGCTGGATCACTCCAGGGTTCGAGCCCGCGGAAGGCCCACTTGCCGTGCTGCTGCGTCTTCTGCTGTCCGTTCGCGTGTCCATTGGCGCCTTCTGCGCCCTCGGCGGTACCAGCGCCGGCGCCGTTGGCCGCCGCCGCGAAGGCATAGGCCGTGGCCTCTGCCTTCGCCGCCGCCGCGGGCGCCTCGATCGGTCGCTCACTGCGCACCCGCACCGGCAGGACCGGGAGCAGAGCGGAGGAGACGGACAGACCGGTGCCACGCATGCCGGTGCCGGCAAAGGAGACGTCGAGCGAGCAGGCGGCGATGACCGGACGATCGGTCATTTTGATGGTGGTCATCTGGCTGATCATGGGGCTCGCCTCCTCTCGGCGTCTCGTAAGGACAGTGGAACGGACTTGCTTATTACATCACGACCGGGCGGGCTCTTGGAAGAGCCGTTCTCGACCGCGCTCGTGAAGGCTATGGGGCTCTCCGCGGGATGCGCAAACTATTTTTCTGCTTCTTCTTCAGAAGATTCTTCGGGCAGGTCGGGGGCCTGGTCGGGGAGTTCGGGCAGAGCCGAATCCGGAATCCCCGGTTCCTCGCCGGCGCACAAGGCGAGTACGTCCGCGCCGAACTTCTCGAGCTTGCGCGCACCCACTCCGGGGATCTGCGCCAGCTCCGCCTCGCCGGACGGCCGGACCTCCGCGATGGCCAGCAGCGTCTTGTCGGTGAAGACCACATAGGCGGGATGGCCGACCGCCTTCGCCTGCTCCATACGCCAGGCCCTGAGCCGCTCGTAGAGCGCCTCGTCGAGGTCCGACGGGCAGTCCTCACAGCGCATCAGCTTGATCTCGCCGGCCTCCGACAGCGTGCGCCCGCACACCCGGCACTGCACCGGGCCGCGCCGCTTGCGCCCGCCGGAGCCGCGCTCTGCGCCGGCGCCGCCGCCCGCGCCCCGGGCGCCGCGCGGCGTGGAGCCCGGACGCAGCCCGTCGAGGAACCGGGACGGCCGCCTGCTGCCACGGCCGCCGGGCGAGCGCGACAGCGCCCAGGACAGGCCGAGGTGGAACCGCGCCCTGGTCACCCCCACGTAGAGCAGCCGGCGCTCCTCCTCGACCTGCTCGTCGGTCTTGGCGTAGGTGATCGGCAGGGTGCCCTCGGTCAGCCCGACGAGGAACACCGCGTCCCACTCCAGGCCCTTGGCCGCGTGCAGGGACGCCAGGGTGACGCCCTCGACGGTGGGGGCGTGCTGCGCGTTCGCCCGCTCGTCCAGCTCGGCCACGAAGTCGCCGAGGCCCGCGTCCGGGCGGGCGGCCGCGAAGTCCTCCGCCAGCCGGACCAGCGCCGCGAGCGACTCCCAGCGGTCGCGCACCGCCCCCGAGCCGGCCGGCGGCTCCGAGGCCCAGCCGCGGGAGCTGAGCACCGCGCGCACCTGGTCGGGGATGCCTGACCCGGCCTGGTCGGGGTCGGCCGCGGCCCGTGCGGCGCCGCGCAGCAGCAGCCCCGCCTCGCGCACCTCCGGGCGCTCGAAGAACCGCTCGGCGCCTCGCAGCTGGTAGGGCACCCCGGCGTCGGCGAGCGCCTGCTCGTAGACCTCCGACTGCGCGTTGATGCGGTAGAGCACGGCGATCTCGCTCGGCCGCACCCCCGCGTCCATCAGCTCCCTGATCCGCCGCGCGGCGCCCTCGGCCTCGGCCGGCTCGTCCGGGTACTCGGCGAAGGACGGCTCGGGCCCCGCCTCGCGCTGCGAGACCAGCTCCAGCCGGTGCGCGGCGGCCTGGCCGCGCGCCTGGGCCAGCAGGCCGTTCGCCAGGCCGACGACCTGCGGGGTGGAGCGGTAGTCCCGCACCAGCTTCACGACGGTGGCCTGCGGGTGGCGGCCCCGGAAGCCCAGCAGGAAGTCGGGGGTGGCGCCGGTGAAGGAGTAGATCGTCTGCGAGGCGTCGCCGACCACGCACAGGTCGTCCCGCCCGCCGAGCCACAGGTCGAGCAGGCGCTGCTGCAGCGGGCTGACGTCCTGGTACTCGTCGACGACGAAGTGCTGGTACTGCGAGCGCACGGCCTCCGCCACGTCCGGCCGGTCCTGCAGCACCCCGACGGTCAGCAGCAGCACGTCCTCGAAGTCGATCACCCCGCGGTCCCGCTTGAGCTGCTCGTACGTGGTGTAGACGCGGGCGACCTCGGCCGGGTCGCGCGGCACGTCGCGGCCGGTCTTGGCGGCGGCCGTCGCGTACTCCTCCGGGACGGTCTGGGTGACCTTGCACCATTCGATCTCGCCGGTGACGTCCCGCAGCTCGTTGCGGTCCAGGCGGATGCGGCAGCGCGCGCCGGCCTCGGCGACCAGCTGCACCTTGCGCTCCAGCAGCCGCGGCATCTCGCCGCCGACCGCGCGCGGCCAGAAGTACTGCAGCTGGCGCAGCGCGGCGGAGTGGAAGGTGCGCGCCTGCACGCCGCCCGCGCCCAGCAGCCGCAGCCGGCCGCGCATCTCCCCCGCGGCCCGCGCGGTGAAGGTCACCGCGAGCACGCTCGCGGGCTGGAGGATGCCCGCGCGCACCCCGTAGGCGATCCGGTGGGTGATCGCCCGGGTCTTGCCGGTGCCGGCGCCTGCCAGCACGCACACCGGGCCGCGCAGCGCCGTGGCGACGGCGCGCTGCTCGGGGTCGAGTCCGTCGAGCACCGCGTCGGCGGAGTCCGGCACCGCGGGGAAGAGCGAGTCGTGGAGTGTCGCGTTCACCCCGCCACTGTGCCACTTCCGGCCGTCGGCCCGGGACCGTTGTCCACAGGCGGCCGTCGGCCGGACGTTGTCCACAGGCCGGGTTCTGGCGGCCCGGTCCCGGTGCGACGATGGAACGGACGATGGATCCCCGGGACGGTATTCCCGTTCCGGGGCACGGATCGCGCCGGCGGCCTTCGGGACGGAATGTCCGGGCCCCGCGGGGCGTTCCGCCTAGCACCGGTCGCACGACCGGCCCCCTTGGACGAGGAGCGAGAAGCGATGTCGGGCACTGTGACCATGTACAGCACCTCCTGGTGCGGCTACTGCCGCCGGCTGAAGTCCCAGCTGGATCGCGAAGGCATCACGTACAGCGAGATCAACATCGAGGAGGACCCCGCCTCGGCGCAGTTCGTCGAGAAGGCGAACGGCGGCAACCAGACCGTGCCGACCGTCCTCTTCGCCGACGGCTCCACGCTGACCAACCCCTCGCTGGCGCAGGTCAAGGAGAAGATCGCCGTCTGACCCGGGCACCCGCCGATGCGCCGGGCCGGCCGGCCCGGCGCGGGGTCAGCGTCCGGCGGTGGGCCGGCGTCAGGCGCGGGGTCAGCGTCCGGTGCCGGGCCGCGGCAGCGGCTTGCCGTACCACTGCTCGATCAGGCGGGCCGCGATCGAGATGCCGAACGGAGGCAGCACCTCCCCGGACTCGAACGCGGTCCGCAGGTCGTCCCGGGAGAACCAGCGCGCCTCGTGGATCTCCTCGCCGTCGACGGTGATCTCCGAGGTCGTCGCCCGTGCGGTGAAGCCCAGCATCAGGCTCGACGGGAACGGCCAGGGCTGGCTGGCCATGTACTCCACCTCGCCGACGGTGACGCCGACCTCCTCGGCGACCTCGCGCCGCACCGCGGCCTCTATCGACTCGCCGGGCTCCACGAAGCCCGCCAGCGTGGAGAAGCGGCCCTCGGGCCACAGCACCTGCCGGCCGAGCAGCGCGCGGTCCTCCTCGTCGGTGACCAGCATGATCACCGCCGGGTCGGTGCGCGGGTAGTGCTCGGCGCCGCAGGCGGGGCAGCGCCGGATGTGGCCCGCTGCGGCGATGACGGTGCGCTCCCCGCAGCGGGAGCAGAAGCGGTGCATCCGCTGCCAGTTCTCCAGCGCGACCGCGTGCACCATCAGGCCGGCCTCCAGCGGCGAGAGCAGGCCGCCGACCTCGCGCAGCCCGGCCGGGCGGGCGGCCTCGTCCATCCGGCCGGGCAGCGTGTCCTTCTGCAGCGCGAAGTAGCGCACGCCGTCGGGGTCGATGCCCAGGAAGTAGCGGTGCGTCTCGGTCTCCGGCGCGTCGAACGCCGGTGTCATCACCAGTTCGGTCGTGCCGTCCGGTGTCTCCTCGACCAGCACCTGGCCGCCCGAGACCACGAACACCCGGGTGCTGGGGTGGCTCCAGGCCGCCGCCAGCCACACCTCGTCGAGGCGGTGCTGGGCGGCGCGGTCCACGCCGCTGGAGGTGAGGGCCACGGGTCGCGACGTCGAGTCGAGTCCGGTCAAGGTGCTTCCTACTTCCCCGTCGATCGTTGCCGTGCCGCGGCTCGCCTGCGGGCGGCGGCCGGCTCGTCCCACCGGTAGTGCCAACCGCCGGACGGCACGGAAATTCCCAGGGGCTCGGCGAGGAAGGGGCCGCGATGGTCCTGGTCGTGCCGATCGTGCGTACGGACGGCGCTGTCCGGGGTGAAGCTCATGACCAGCAGCCTAGCGGGGCGCTCCGGACGTACCGGGCGGCGGGCACGCCTACCGTGCACGCCTACCGGGCCGGGCCGGGACGGGCCGGTGCTCAGCCGAGGAGGCGTTCGAGCGCCGCCCGGTCGGGCAGGTCGCGCGGCCGGGAGATCTCCCCGGTGCGCACGTAGAGGAAGGCGGCCCGCACCCGGTGCAGGGGCACACCCGTCCGCTCCGCCCACGCCAGCCGGTAGACGGCGAGCTGCAGCGGGTCGCCGCGGCTGGTGGCGGGATGGCCGGTCTTCCAGTCCAGTACGTCGTACGTCACACCGCCGTCCGGGTCCGCCCGGCCCGGCTCCGCGCCGTCCGGTCCTGCGCCGGCCTCCTCCCGGTACACGGCGTCGATGCGGCCGCGGATCACCCGCCCGCCCAGCGCGAGCTGGAACGGCTGCTCCACGGCGTACGGCCTCCGGTCCGCGTACGGGGTGCGCAGGAACGCCTCCTTCAGCGCGGCCAGGTCGCGTTCGTCGGCGATGTCGTGGACCGCCTCCCCCGCGACCCCGGGCAGGTCCTCGGGCCCGAACAGCGGCCGCACGTCGAACCGCGACTCGACCCAGGCGTGGAAGCGGGTGCCGCGGCGGGCGGCCGGCGCGGGCGGCCTGGGCATCGGCCGGGCCAGCTCCCTGGCCAGCCCGTCGGGGTCGGCGGCGAGCCGCATCAGCTGGGTGGCGGTCAGCGACGCCGGCAGCGGCACGTCCCGCACGGTCGACCTGGCCCGGCGCAGCTCGTCGGCGAGCGCCTCCAGGTCGCGGTCCCAGGAGGCGGCGAGCCGGGTCTCCTCCGGTACGAGCCCGTCGTCGTCGCCGGGCCCGGCCGGCCCCGCCGCACCCGTCCGCGCGTCCGCCGCGTCCGCCGCGGCGTCAGCGTGCGCGAGCACCGTCTTCGCGGCCTGCCGGCGCCGCTCCAGCGCGGCCGGGTCGAGCGGCAGCGGCCACGGCGGCTCGGTCGCGTCCGCCAGCGAGGGGTTCTCCTCGCCGTCGGCGGGCGGCTCCGCCCACGCCTCGACCTCGCCGTGCCCCGCCTCGCAGTGCTCGCGCAGCGCCTCCAGGAAGGCGGAGGGCCCGAACGGCGACTTCTGCGTCGGCCCCCACCAGTGCCCGGAGCCGAGCAGCAGCGACCGCGGCCGGGTGAAGGTGACGTAGCCCAGCCGCAGTTCCTCGACGCGCTGGTGCTCCTTCATCGCGGCGCGGAAGCCCTCGAGTCCGCCGCGGGTCCACTCGGCGACCTCGGGCAGGGTGGCCGTGTCACCCCGCAGGCCGTGCGGCAGCACCTTGGCGTTGACCGGCCACAGCTCCCGGCCGCGGCTGCTGGGGAAGCCCTTCTCGACCAGCCCCGGCACCACGACGACGTCCCACTCCAGGCCCTTGGACTTGTGCGCGGTGAGCACCTTGACGGTGTTCTCGCCGCCGGGCAGCGAGCTGTCCAGGCCCTTCTCGTACTCGGCCGCGGTGCGCAGGAACCCCAGGAACGCCAGCAGCGTCGCCTCGCCGTCCAGCGCGGCGAACCCGGCGGCCACGTCCAGGAAGGCGTGCAGGGTCTCGCGGCGGCGCGCGGCGAGCGCGTGCGGGGACGCGGACAGCTCCACCTCCAGGCCGGTGACGGCCAGCACCCGGTGCAGGACGTCCATCAGCGGGTCGGCGAGCGCCCGGCGCAGCTCCCTCGTCTCGGCGGCGAACCGGGCGAACCGTACCCGCGCCTCGGCGGAGAACGGCAGGTCGGCGCCGTCGCCGGGGGCCAGCGCCGCGCTGTCGAGGAAGGTCTCCAGGGCGTCGGCGAGCGAGACCACCTCGGCCGGGTCGACGCCCTCGACCGCGGCGGCCAGCGGGTCGGCGCCGTCCGCGGGCCGCCCGTGCCGGACCAGGGTGCGGGCCAGCCGGCCGAGCAGCGCCAGGTCGCGCGGCCCGATCCGCCAGCGCGGGCCGGTCAGCAGGCGCACCAGCGCGGCGTTGGCCGTCGGGTCGTGCAGCACCTCGCAGGTGGCGACGAGGTCGGCGACCTCGGGCAGGTGCAGCAGCCCGGACAGGCCGACCACCTCGACGGGCACGTCGCGGGCCACCAGCGCGGCGTGGATCTCGGGGAACCGCCCGGCGGTACGGCACAGCACGGCGATCTCGCCGGGCGGCGTGCCGGTGCCCACCAGGTGGGCGACGGAGTCGGCGAGCCAGGCGGTCTCCTGCTCCTGCGTGGGCAGCAGGGCGCAGCGCACCAGGCCGTCGCGCTCGGCGCCAGGCGCGGGACGCAGCGCCTCGACGCCCTCGTGGCGTGCGCGCAGTTCGGTGGCGAGGGTGTTGGCGAGGTCGAGCAGCCGGCCGCCGGAGCGGCGGTTCTCGCTGAGCGCGTAGCGGTCGGCGGGCCGGCCGTCGGCGTACGGGAAGTGGCGCGGGAAGTCGTCGAGGTTCGCCACCGACGCGCCGCGCCAGCCGTAGATGGCCTGGCAGGGGTCGCCGACCGCGGTCACGGCGTGGCCGCTGCCGCCGCCGAAGAGCCCGGCGAGCAGCAGCCGCTGCGCGACCGAGGTGTCCTGGTACTCGTCGAGCAGCACCACCCGGTACTGCTCGCGGAGGATCACGCCGACCTCGGGTCTGCTCTGCGCGAGGCGGGCGGACAGCGCGATCTGGTCGCCGAAGTCGATCAGGTCGCGGCGCCGCTTCTCCTCGCGGTAGGCGGCGGCGAGGCCGGCCAGGTCGCGGCGGGCGGCGCCGGCCTGGACGACGTCCTTCACCCAGGCGTTGCCGCGCCGCGCCGGGTCGACGGCGGCCAGCTCCGCGGCCAGCCGCTCGTCGTAGCCGCGCAGCCGCTCGGCCGGCACGAGGTGCTCGGACAGCTCCCCGCTCAGCGCGAGCAGGTCGGCGACCAGCGCCGGCAGCCCCTTGGTGAGCGCCGGATACGGGCCGGGCGCGGTCCGCAGCACCTTCGCGGCCAGCTGGTAGCGGGTCGCGTCGGCGAGCAGCCGCGCGGTCGGCTCCAGCCCGATCCGCATGCCGTGGTCCTTCAGCAGCTGCCCGGCGAACGCGTGGTAGGTGGAGATCTGCGGGTCGCCCGCCACCGCGTCGGGATCGCCCGGCTCCCGGCGGCCCGTCCCGGCGGCCGGCGCCGGGATGCCGCCGGGCTCGCCGTCGCCGGTGACACCGGCCTGGGCCAGCGCCCTGCGGACCCGCTCGGACAGCTCGCCCGCCGCCTTGTTGGTGAAGGTCAGGCCGAGCACCTGCTCGGGCGCGACCTGCCCGGTGCCGGCCAGCCACACCACCCGCGCGGCCATCACGGTGGTCTTGCCCGACCCCGCTCCGGCCACGATCACGCCCGGCGCGAGCGGCGCGGTGATGCACGCCAGCTGCTCCGGGGTGAACGGGATGCCCAGCAGCTCGTGCAGCTGCTCGGGTCGGGTGATGCGGGTTGCCACCCTGGTGAGGCTATCCGGCCCGGCCGACACCCCTCACCCGCCCGCCCCGCGCCGGGGGCCGCGCAGCGGCCGCTGGACCGCCGCGGACGGCTCGGAGCGGCGGTCAGACGGACAGGTGGGAGACGCCGAGTGCGGCGAGGGCCACGGTGGCGCCGGGCGGCGGCGGGGATATGCGCGGGGGCCTGCCGAACCCGCTGAACGTCACCGATTCGGTCGCCGCGTCGGTCGCCGCCGAGCCGGTCCCCGCTGAGCCGCCGGCGCCGGAGATGTCGGAGCGCAGGATGTACGGGGTGCCGGTGGCGGCGACGCGGACGGTGGCCCTGTGGCCGGGGGTGGTGTGGACGAGGGTCAGGACGGCTTTCCCGTCGAGGGTCGCCGGGCGGCCCCGCACGACGGCGCCCTGGCCGAGGTTCGACGAGGTGGCGCTCATGAAGCCGGCCACCGAGCAGTATCCGGCGAACTCCGTGGCGGACGGGCGCTGGTCCAGCCTGAGCCACTTGCCGTCGAGCGCCGCGGCGACGCGCGACCCGTCGGGGCCGCCGTGCGCCCGCCAGAACGCGTCGTCCGCCTTCAGATACGTGTTGTCGCGGGTGCCGATGACCTGGACGGAGTCGCCGGCCGCCTGCTCGGCCAGCGCGCAGCCGCCCCCGGCGGTGATCGCCGCGGTCAGGTGGACGCGGCGGCCGCCCTGCTGCTGGTCCATGTCGACGGTCATCGCCGACACCTGCCGCATGGCCTCCTCGGCCTTCGCCAGCTCCTGGCGCGGCGTCATGCCCCCGTACGGTCCCGCGTCGTCGGTCGTCCTGACCGCCACATGGGCGATCGGCGCGTCCCCGCCCTCGTCGCGCCCACCGCCGCCGGAGCAGCCGGCCAGCACCAGGACGCCCACGAGCGCGCAGGCCGCCACGGCGGCCGCGCGCGCTCCCCCGTTCCCCGGCACGCCCCCGCGCGTCGCCGAACGCGACGCACCCCCCGCCTTCGCGCCCCTCACGGCCGCCCCCGCATCCCCATGTCGTTCCGCATCGTCGTTCCGCCCCCTTGGCACCGCACACGATAGCCGCGGGGTACGACAACGCCGGAGCGCGCGCCGCCGCCTGACCTGCCGTCATCGGGCGGGAGCAGGGCGAGACCGGACAGGCGCCGGACGAGACCGGACGTGGCGGCGCGCCGGCGGCGCGCGAGTCGCTCACTCCACGACGTGGCGTCCCTCGGGCCGGGCGGTGCACGCCGCGCGGAAGGCGCAGTGCGCGCAGTGCTGGCCGGCGGCCGGGGTGAAGCGCTCGTCCAGGACCCGGCCCGCCGCCTCCGCGAGCAGGTCCCCCGCCCACTCCCCGGCCAGCGGCTCCTGCTGCTGCACCGCGGGCAGCGTGTCGCCGCCGTCCCGCCGGGTGGCGCCCAGCCGCAGCTGGACCAGCTCCGCGCCGCCCGGCCGCGGGCGCTCCCCGCCGAACAGCGGGTCGACCGCGCCCTCCCGTACGGCCAGCTGGTAGACGGCCAGCTGCGGGTGCCGATCGACCTCGGCCGCCGTCGGCTTGGCGCGGCCGGTCTTGAAGTCCACCACGTAGGCGCGGCCTTCGGCGTCGGTCTCGACGCGGTCCATGCTGCCGCGGATGCGCACCTGCACGTCGCCCGCGTCGAGGGTGACCGCGAACTCCTGCTCGGTGCCGACGACCGTGCGGCCGCGCTCCATCACGTGCCAGCGCAGGAAGCGTTCCAGCGCGGCGCGGGCGTTCTCCTTCTCCTGCCGGGACTTCCAGGGCGCGTCGAAGGCGAGCGCGTCCCACACCGAGTCCAGCCGGGTCATCAGCACGTCGAGGTCGGCGGGGGCGCGCCCCGACGCGACCTCGTCGGCGAGCACGTGCACGACGTTCCCGAAGCCCTGCGCGGCGGTCGCGGGCGGCTCCGCCCTGACCTCGCGGCCCAGGAACCACTGCAGGGCGCAGGTGTGGGCGAGCTGGTCGAGGGCCGACCCGGACAGCGCGACGGGATGGTCGCGGTCGCGCACCGGCACGGCCGAGCGGGTCGGCTCGTACAGGCCCCACCAGCGGTCCGGGTGGGCGGCGGGGATCAGCGCGTGGCCCTCGTCGGTCAGCGCGGCCATCCGGGCGAGCCGGCGCGCGGCGGCCTCGCGCAGCCCGGGGGCGGCGTCCGGGTCGACGGTCGTCGCCCGCAGCTCCGCGACCAGCGCGGCGACGGCCAGCGGGCGGCGCGGACGCTGGGCGACGTGCTCGGGTTCGATCCCCAGCTCGGCGAGGAAGCGGGACGGCTGGTCGCCGTCGTCCGCGGCGGAGCGCACCGCGGTGACGAGCAGGCGTTCGCGGGCGCGGGTCGCGGCCACGTACAGCAGCCGGCGCTCCTCGGCGAGCAGGGCCGCCTGGCCGAGCGGGGGCGCCAGGCCGTCGCGGCCGATCCGGTCCGCCTCCAGCAGCGAGCCGCGGCGGCGCAGGTCGGGCCAGACGCCCTCCTGCACCCCGGCGACCACGACGAGCCGCCACTCCAGGCCCTTCGCGCGGTGCGCGGTCATCAGCCGTACCGCGTCGGGGCGCACGGTACGGGTCGTCAGGGTGTCGGCCGCTATGTCGAAGCCGCCCAGCTCCTCGATGAGGTTGAGCGCGCCGCGGCCGCCGCTGCGCTCCTCGGCGCGGGCCGCGGTCTCGAACAGCGCGCACACCGCGTCGAGGTCGCGATCGGCGTTCCGGCCCGCGGCGCCGGGCCGCAGCGCGGCCCGCTCCAGCCGGGCGGCCCAGCCCGAGCCGTCCCACAGCAGCCACAGCGCGTCCTCGGCGGTGCCGCCGCCCGCCAGCGTGTCGCGCGCCTGCCGCAGCAGCCGCCCGAGCCGCAGCGCGCCGCGGGCGTACGACCGGTCGTGCGTGGTCAGCCGCTCGGGCTCGGCGACGGCCTCGGCGATCAGCAGGTCCGACGGGCGGGGCACGGCCTGCCCCGCGGCCCGCTCCTCCTCGCGCAGCGCCCGCCCCAGCCGCCGCAGGTCGGCGGTGTCCATACCGCCGAGCGGCGACACCAGCAGCTCCACCGCCTCCTCGGGCGTCCCCGGCCATGCTCTGCGCTGAGCCGCGGTGTCGAACGGCCCCCCCAGCGGACCGCCCCCCGCCCCCGCGCGGGCCTCCGCGGCAGCCGAACCCGCCTCGGCCGCGCCCGAGCCGGCCGGTGCTCCGCCGGACGCCGGGGGGCTGTCGGCGGTCGATCCCGCACCCGCAGGGGCCACCGGCCCGGCACCGGCCGAGCCTGAATCAGCCGCGCCCCCGGCGGCAGCCGACGCCGACCCACCCGCAACCCCGGCTTCGGTCTGGGCCGATCGAACCGGACTCCCGGCGGCAGCCGGGGCTGACCCACCCGACCTCTCGGCGGCATCCGAACCCGCCTCGGCCGCGCCCGAGCCGGCCGGTGCTCCGCCGGACGCCGGGGGGCTGTCGGCGGTCGATCCCGCACCCGCAGGGGCCACCGGCCCGGCACCGGCCGAGCCTGCATCAGCCGCGCCCCCGGCGGCAGCCGCACCCCCGTCGGCGGACGCCAACCCATCCGCGCCCCCGGCGGCAGCCACGGCGGCAGCCGAGTCCGCCGATGCCCAGAGCGCCGCGAGGCGCAGCGCCTGGAGGAGGGGGGCGACGGCGGGTTCCGCGTGGAGGGGGGCCGACTGGGTGTCGACGTCGGTGGGGACGCCCGCGGTGGTGAGGGCGCGGCGCAGGGGCGGTACGGCGGCGCCGGCCCGCACCAGGACGGCCATGTCGCGCCAGGCGACCCCGTCCTCCAGGTGGGCGCGGCGCAGCGCGTCGGCGATCGAGTCGACCTCGGCGCCCGGCGAGGGATACGTGCGGACGGCGACCGCGCCGCCGTCCCGTACCGCCCGCAGCTCGCGGTGGTCCGGGGGGCGGCGCAGCGGGATGCGGGCGGCCAGGCGGCGCGTCGCGGCCAGCAGGGCGGCGCCCGAGCGGCGCGAGGTGGTGAGCGGGATCACCCGGGCCGGGCGGCCCGCGCGGTCGGGGAAGCGGTCGGGGAAGTCGAGGATGCCGTTGACGTCGGCGCCGCGGAAGGCGTAGATCGACTGGTCGGGGTCGCCGAAGGCGACCAGGGTGCGGCCCTGCCCGGCCAGCCCGCGCAGGAGGCGGACCTGCGCGGGGTCGGTGTCCTGGTACTCGTCGACGAACACCGCGTCGTAGCGGCCGGCGAGGCGCGCGTGCACCTCGGGCCGCTCGACCAGCCGCACCGCGCGGTGCACCAGCTCGGTGTAGTCGACGACCCCCATCAGGTCCGTGACGTCGAGGTACTCGCCGAGGAACGCGGCCGCCGCGAGCCAGTCGGGGCGGCCGACGCGGCGCGCGAAGCCGGCCAGCTCGGCGGGGCCGAGGCCCAGCTCGCGGGTGCGGGCCAGCACCGCCCGTACCTCGTCGGCGAAGCCCCGGGTGGCGAGCGCGGCCCGCAGGTCGTCCGGCCAGCGCACCGCGCCGCGCCCGGCGCGCGCCGACTCCGCCTGCCCGGCGAGCAGCTCGCGCACGACCAGGTCCTGCTCGGGCCCGGACAGCAGCCGCACCGGCTCGGCGTACGCCTCCGGCTGCTGGTGCGCGCGGACCAGCGCGTAGCAGAACGAGTGGAAGGTCACGGCCTGAGGCGCCTCGCCGCTGCCGCCGTGGGCGCCGCCCGATCGTGCCGCCATCCGCTCGCGCAGCTCGGCCGCGGCCTTGCGGCCGAAGGTGAGGACGAGGATGCGGTCCGGCGGGGTGCCCGCGCGCAGCCGCGCGGTGACCGCCTCCACCAGCGTGGTCGTCTTGCCGGTACCGGGTCCGGCCAGCACCAGAAGCGGCCCCTCGCGGTGCTCAACCACCGCGCGCTGTGCCGCGTCCAGCACAGGGGGCGGTGCCGCCGTGAGGGGCGCGCGCACCAGCCGGTAGCCGTCCGCGGCGGCCGACCGCGCCCGCGGCACGCCGCCCACGCCGGGCGGCGCGTCGCGCACGTCGGATGCGGTCGGAGAAGAGTGGGCGGGAGTGTCGGGGGAAGAGAATGTGGGCTTCACGTGGTTGGCCGGTTTCGTGGTGGTCAGGGAATGTACTCCGTCCGGACGGACCTCGGCATGCCGTCGGTCCGGATGGCGGAAGCTGGATGACATGACCTCCCGGCCGTCACCCGCCGCCGGCGCCACCCCCGGCCTCGCCGTCCGCGCCGCCGCCTGCGCCGCGCCCGTCCCAGCGGGCCCGGCGCATGTCGACGCGCGGCACGTGCCCGTCGGCCGCGGGGCCGCTCCGCCGCAGCGGTGTGCCCTCGGCGAGGTACTCCGCGAGCGCGGCGAACTCGTGTCCTGGCAGCAGCGCGCCGTCGGCCCTGACCACGCGCCACCACGGCACACCGCTGCCGTAGAGCGACAGCACCCGGCCGACCTGGCGCGGCCCGCCCTCGTCGAGCCATTCGGCCACGTCGCCGTAGGTCATGACGCGGCCGGCCGGGATCAGGTCCACGGTGTCCAGCACGCGTTCCGCGTACTCGCCCGGCGCTCCCGGGTCGTGCTCCTCGCTCATCCGCCCCATCCTGCCCGAGACCACCGACACCGGGGGGTTCCGGTGCCATCCGGAGACCGAGCGTGCCACCATCGTCCGGGCGGTGACTGGTGATACGAGATCAAGAGGAAACGACGGGCGACACCACGGGCGCGCAGGAGGCCGAAGAGGCCACCGGCGCCCGTGAGGCGCTGCCCGCCTCCGGGGGCGGCCGCAGCGCCGGTTTCCCCCGCGCTGACGGCTCCGCCGCCGCTCCCCCGCCCGACGCCTCGAACGCCCCCGACACCCCGGACACCCCGGGCGACGGCTCCGGGACGCCGGGAGCGGGGCGCGGGCGCGAACGGGACCAGGACCCGGACCGCGACCCCGGCGGGAGGAGCACCTCACGCACCGGCCACGGCGGCGCCGCAGGCGAGCACGGCGCCGCGGGCGACTCGGTCGGCGGCGACGGCGCGACCCGGCATGACGCGTCCGGCGGCGCTGCCGCCGAGGGCGCGCGCAGGCCGGACGCGGACGGTTCCGCGTCAGGGGACGCCGATCGCGGCGGCAGCGGTGACCACGGCGACGCCCCCGGCCCCCCGGGCGACTCGGAGGAGCCCGCGGAGTGCGAGCCCGAGGAGTGCGAGCCCGAGGAGTGCGAGCCGGAGGTGGGCGCGACCCGGCTGCCGGTGTCGGGGGACGAGCCGCTGCTCGCCGCCCGGGTGCACCGCCCGGCCGACCTGGTGCGGTTCCTCTTCGGGCTGCTCGGCATCGCCGTGGTACTGGCCATCGCCGGGTTCGCGCACGCGACGACGAGCGGCCTGGAGACGGACATCAGCAAGGGCGCGGACCACGCGCCGAGCGTGCTGTCCTCCTTCGCCGGGCTGACCGCGAGCATCGGTGTGCTGATCGTGCCGGTGGCCTTCGCCGTGGAGCGGCTGATCAAGCGCGACGGGCTGCGGATCGCCGACGGCGTGCTCGCGGCGGTGCTGGCGCACGGCACCGCGCTCGCCACCGACCTGTGGGTGACGAACTCCGCGCCGGACCCTATCCGCGACGCGCTCTCGCACAACGCGCCCGGCGGCGTCGGGATGACCGACCCGGTGCACGGCTATCTCGCGCCGGTGATCGCCTACGTCACGGCGGTCGGGATGGCGCGCCGTCCGCGCTGGCGGGTGGCGCTGTGGTGCGTGCTGCTGCTGGACGCCTTCGCGGTGCTGGTCGGCGGCTACACGACCCCGTTCTCGATCGCGCTGACCGTGCTGATCGGCTGGACCGTCGCCTACGGCACGGTCTACGCGGTCGGCTCGCCCAACGTCCGCCCGACCGGGCACCAACTGCTGGCCGGGCTGCGCCGGGTCGGCTTCGCGCCGCTGACCGCGCGCCGGGTCGACGACCCCGCCCAGGAGAGCGCGGACTCCGACCGCGGCCGGGCCTACCTGGTGACGCTGGAGGACGGTCCGCCGCTGGACGTCACGGTGGTGGACCGCGAGCAGCAGGCGCACGGCTTCTTCTACCGCGCGTGGCGCCGGCTGTCGCTGGTCGGCGGGATCACCCAGCGGCGCAGCCTGCTGTCGCTGCGGCAGGCGCTGGAGCAGGAGGCGCTGCTGGCGTACGCGGCGATCGCCGCGGGCGCCAACGCGCCACGCCTGATCGCCACCTCCGAGCTGGGCCCGGACGCCGTGATGCTGGTGTACGAGCACATCGGCGGCCGCAGGTTCGACGCGCTGCACGACGACGACATCACCGACATGCTGCTGCGCGAGACGTGGACGCAGGTGCGTTCGCTGCAGTCGCGGCGGATCGCGCACCGGCGGCTGGCCGGCGACGCGCTCCTGGTGGACCGCAACGGCCGGGTCTTCCTGACGGACCTGCGCGGCGGCGAGATCGCCGCGGGCGACATCGTGCTGCGGATGGACGTCTCGCAGCTGCTGACCACGCTGGCGCTGCGGGTGGGCCCGGAGCGGGCGGTCGCGTCCGCGCTCGCGGTGCTCGGCCCGGACGCGGTCGCGGACTCGCTGCCGCTGCTGCAGCCGATCGCGCTGAGCCGTTCGACGCGCGCGGAGCTGAAGGTGCTGGGCCGGGAGCGGGCGCAGCGTGAGCGGGACGCGGTGCTCGCGGCGTCGGCGCACGACAAGGAGGAGCGCGAGCGGCACCGGGCGGCCGAGGCGGCGCACGCCCACGATCCGGCACCGGCCAGGACGCCGTCGAAGGCGGAGCGCAAGGCCGAGGACAAGGCGGAGAAGCGGGCCATCGAGGACGCGCTGGACGAGGCCCGCGAGGAGGACCTGCTGTCGCTCATCCGGCAGCAGGTGCTGCTGATCCGGCCGCAGGCCCCGGTGGAGCCGGTCCGGCTGGAGCGGATCAAGCCGCGCACGCTGGTTACGGTGATCGCCGGCGCGTTCGCCGCGTACTTCCTGCTCTCCCAGCTCAGCTCGGTGCCGATCGGCGACGCGATCCTGAACGCGGACTGGCGCTGGGCGGTGATCGCGGTGCTCGGCTCGGCCGCGAGCTACGTGGCCGCGGCGTGCGCGCTGTCCGGGTTCGTGCCGGAGCGGCTGTCGCTGCTGCGGACCGTGCAGGCGCAGGTGGCCGGGTCGTTCGTGAAGCTGGTGGCGCCGGCCGCGGTCGGCGGTGTCGCGCTGAACACCCGCTATCTGCAGAAGGCGGGGGTGCGGCCGGGCCTGGCGGTGGCGAGCGTCGGCGCCTCGCAGCTGGTGGGCCTGGGCTCGCACGTGGTGCTGCTGATGACCTTCGGCTTCATCACCGGCACCGAGAAGACGCCGTCGCTGTCACCGTCCCGTACGGTCATGGCCGGCCTGCTGACCGCCGGTGTGCTGGTGCTGGTGGTCACGGCGGTGCCGGCGCTGCGGAAGTTCGTCTCGACGCGGGTGCGGGCGCTGTTCGCGGGCGTGGTGCCGCGGATGCTGGACGTCCTGCAGCGCCCGGCGAAGCTGCTCACCGGCATCGGCGGCACGCTGATGCTGACGGTGACGTTCGTGATCTGCCTGGACGGCTGCGTACGGGCCTTCGGCGGCCACCTGTCCTACGCGGCGATCGCGGTGGTCTTCCTCGCGGGCAACGCGCTGGGCTCCGCGGCCCCCACCCCGGGCGGCGTCGGCGCCGTCGAGCTGGCCCTGACCGGTGGTCTGATCGCGGCCGGCCTGCCGAAGGAGGTGGCGACGCCCGCGGTGCTGTTCTTCCGGCTGCTGACGTTCTGGCTGCCGGTGCTGCCGGGCTGGCTGTCCTTCACGCACCTGACCCGCAAGGGCCAGTTGTAGCCCCCCGCGACGCCGTGTGCCCCGCCCCCGGTCCGGTGGCGGGGCACACGTCCGTGCGGGCCGGCGGCCCGCCGCGCGGGGTCAGCGCGGCTCGATGTCCGAGATCTTCCGGGTGGACAGGTCCGACTGCACCTTGAGGTAGGTGTACGTGGGGTGCGCCGGGTTGCCCCACTGCAGCCGGACCACGGTGAAGGCGTGACCCGCGCCGCTGCCGTCGTACGTGACCGTCCAGCCCCGCGGGACGTCCTGGGCCCGCAGCACGCCGTCGGCGTGCTGGGACTTCTGCCACGCGGCGAGTCTGGTGCGCAGGCCGCTGGTGAGGTAGTGCGTCCGCAGGTCGGCGGCCAGCGGGTCGTTGCCGCCGTCCCAGACCGCGTCGATATAGGCGCCGTAGAAGTCGGCCACCCGGTCCACGGTGGACTGCGGGTCACCGGCCCGGCCGGACGCCGCGGCCTGCGGGTGCGCGGCGGCGTTCTGGACGGTGTGCGGCCCGGGGCGCGCCTGCGCGGCGACGGCGGGCACGGCCACCGCGAGGCTCAGCGCGGCGGCGGCGAACGCGCCGCGGCGGACGGCGCGGGAGCGGGACGTGCCGGGCGTACGGGTGCGGCTGCTGCTGCGGCTGCTGTTCATGGGTCCCTTGCCTTTCGGATGGATTTCTCGCTGATATCCATACTTAGCTGACAAGTGATATGACACCCCGTAAGACCCTGTGTGTCCTGGAGCGGTTCCGTTCCATTCGGGGGGAGTCGGCGAAGATCACCTCGACGGCCCGACCGGCGCGCGAACCGGCTTCCGTATGTGACATGTCCGTGACCGGATCCGCACAGACCGGGGCTCGAAGGGGCAGTGGCGCTTGGGTAGGGTGAGATTCCTGGACACGGGGACCAGAGGGCGTACGGCTCTGCAGCCGTACGCGTGGGTTCCCCTGACGACCGATCGGGAGCCTTCCACGATGCGAGCCCGTACCGCTGTGACCACTGCCGCGCTGGCGGCGACGGCCGCTCTCGTACTGACCGCGTGCGGTGGGGGCGGCGGATCGGGGGACTCCGACAAGATCGCGTCGTCGCCCACCGCGACGACGCCCTCAGCCGCCCCCACGACCGCGGCCACCCCGACGGGGGGCGCTCCGCTGCGGATCGACCCCTCGCTGGCCCTTCCGGCGGACCTGAAGGTGAGCTTCGACTTCCCGGCCCCCGCCGACCGCACGGAGTCCGTCGCGCTGTCGGCGAGCGCCAACTTCATGCAGTCGATGATGTTCGCCGTCGTCAAGCAGAACGCTTCGACGAGCGGCCTGCACACCTACGGCTCGGGCAAGGCGTACACCTACGCCCAGCAGTACGTGCAGAACCACATCGCCGCCAAGAAGTCCCTGACCGGCACCGATCTCTTCTACCGTCCGGTGGTCAAGCTCCAGTCGAACAAGTCGGTCGCAGAGGTGACCTTCTGCGAGAACCAGAGTCACCTCTACAGCAAGGAGATCCGGACCGGAAAGGTGCACACCACCGCGCCCAGCGACGAGGACTACACGTCGTACGACATCGTGCTGACCAAGGCGCCGACCCAGGCCGAGTGGTGGCAGGCACAGTCGGTCGACTACAAGGAAAGGGCCCTGGAATGCAAGCAGTGAGGCTCACCGCGAACGCCGGCCGGGCCCTGCCCCTGGCAGTGGCAGCCGTCCTTCTGGCCGCCGGCACGAGCCATGCGTACGACGACACCAAGAAGCCGCCCGCCAAGCAGCAGGGCGGCGATCACGATCGCACGATCGACGCCAGCGCGGCCGGATACCGGCTGACGTACTCGTCGGGCGGGCCGTCGACCACCAACAAGCCGCTGCGATCCTCCGATGTGACGTGGACGCCGCCGCCGTGCTGGTTCGGCCCCAAGTACACCGCCGAGCAGTTCAAGGCGGAGTACACCACGAACTTCAACAAGGAACTCCCCGACGTCACAGGGACGTTCCGCACCGCCATGGGCATGGACAGGGACCACTACGCGAACGGGCTCGACTACCCCGACGAGAAGGGGTACAAGGACTTCAACGTCGCCGACAACGACAAGGGCCAGTGGTGGGCGGTCTCCGTCAACCCGAACGCCGATCCCGTCGCCCAGATGTCGTGCAACGACGAGCGCCCGCAGTGGGTGCTCAACGGGCAGCGGCCCCGCGGCGGCACACAGCACGTGATCAGCGCGGAGATGCTCTCCCGGCTGGCGTACGCCGCAACCCAGGTGCCGGGGGTGACCGTCCAGGTCAATCCGCGGGGGGTGCAGACGGTCAACATAGCGACGTGGACGTGGCTGAAGCAGAAGTACACCACCGTGTCCGTGCGGGCGTCGGTGGACCTCGGCGGGGGGCAGGAGATCTGGGCGGAGACGACCGCCAGGCCGGCGAGCGTGCACATCACGCCCGGGACGCCGTACGCGAAGCTCTTCCCCCGGTCGGGGGACTGCCCGATCGGGGCCGGCGGGCAGGTCGGCGCGCCGTACGACGGCGACGCGAAGGCCGACCCGCCGTGCGGGGTGACCTACCTGGCCCCGACCACGAACCGGCCGCCGTTCCAGCTGGACGTGACGGCGAAGTGGGACGTGTCGTGGAGCGGCTCGGACGGGACGCGGGACAGGCCGCTGCCGGAGGGCGTGATCGACGATCCGCGGGACGTCACCGTGCAGGAGTACCAGTCGGTCAACCGCTGACCGGCGCGACGGACGGGACGCGGTAAGGGGCGGCGCCCAATGGGTGCCGCCCCTTACCGATGCGCGTCGCGACCTAGTAGATCGGCTTGTCCGGCTCGATCGTGTTGACCCAGCCGATGACGCCGCCGCCGACGTGGACCGCGTCGGCGAAGCCCGCGGACTTCAGCACCGCGAGCACCTCGGCGCTGCGCACGCCGGTCTTGCAGTGCAGGACGATCCGCCTGTCCTGCGGCAGGTGCTCGAGCGCCGAGCCCATCAGGAACTCGTTCTTCGGGATCAGCTTCGCGCCGGGGATGGAGACGATCTCGTACTCGTTCGGCTCGCGGACGTCGATGATCTCGATGTTCTCGCCGTCGTCGATCCACTCCTTGAGCTGCTTGGGAGTGATCGTCGAGCCGAGCGCGGCCTCCTGGGCCTCCTCCGACACGACGCCGCAGAAGGCCTCGTAGTCGATCAGCTCGGTGACCGTCGGGTTCTCGCCGCAGACCGCGCAGTCGGGGTCCTTGCGGACCTTGACGGTGCGGTACGTCATCTCCAGGGCGTCGTAGATCATCAGCCGGCCGAGCAGCGGCTCGCCGATGCCGGCCAGCAGCTTGATCGCCTCGTTGACCTGGATCGAGCCGATGGAGGCGCACAGCACGCCCAGCACGCCGCCCTCGGCGCACGACGGGACCATGCCGGGCGGCGGGGGCTCCGGGTACAGGCAGCGGTAGCAGGGGCCGTGCTCGGACCAGAAGACCGACGCCTGGCCGTCGAAGCGGTAGATGGAGCCCCACACGTAGGGCTTGCCCAGCAGCACGCACGCGTCGTTGACCAGGTAGCGGGTGGCGAAGTTGTCGGTGCCGTCCACGATCAGGTCGTACTGCGCGAAGATCTCCATCACGTTCTCGGCTTCGAGCCGCTCTTCGTGGAGGACGACGTTCACGTACGGGTTGATGCCCTGGACGGAGTCGCGGGCGGACGCGGCCTTGGAGCGGCCGATGTCGGCCTGGCTGTGGATGATCTGGCGCTGCAGGTTCGACTCGTCGACCTCGTCGAACTCGACGATGCCGAGCGTGCCGACGCCCGCCGCGGCCAGGTACATCAGGGCCGGCGAGCCGAGGCCGCCGGCGCCGACACACAGCACCTTGGCGTTCTTCAGCCGCTTCTGCCCGTCCATGCCCACATCGGGGATGATCAGGTGACGCGAATACCTGCGGACCTCGTCAACGGTGAGCTCGGCGGCCGGCTCGACCAGGGGTGGCAGCGACACAGAGACCTCAGCAATACGGTTGGTCGGTCATCAGAGCACGCACGGGCGGCTGCCCGGACGCTCTGTTTCTGCAACAGTGCCACGCCGGTCTTCATTCCAAGACACCCGGTCCGAGGAACGAGACGTCTTCCGGCCACATGCTGGGCGCTCGCCGCCCGGCGCATGCCCGGCGCCCGCCTAGCGCACCTTTCGCACCGCTTCGTGCCAGTAGCCGGGGAGCCCCGCCCACGGGTCGCCGCCGGCGCGGTCCGAGCGGTCGGTCAGGCACACCGTTCCCGCGCCCTGCCAGCGGGCGATCCGCAGCGCGGTGTCGAGGTGCGCGACCGGCAGCCCGTGCACGAGGTGCGCGAAGCGCGACGGCGGATACCCGGCGGACCACTCGGGCGCCTCCGACCGACGGTAACGGGTCCAGGGCCCGTCGAAGACCACCAGCTGGTCGGCGGTCTCGGCGTAGCCGGGGTGCGGGTACGCGCCGGGGGCCAGCACGACGAGGCCGCCGTCCGGGCCCGCGCCGCCGCCCTCCCCCGGGTTCCCCGCGGCGCGCCGCGTCCGCTCCTGGCCGAGCACCGCGCGCAGCGTGCTCACCACCCGGCGGCACTCCGCGAGCTGCGCGCGCAGGGTGGGCGCGCGGTCCAGGTAGAAGCCGTCGACGCCGTACCAGTCGAGGTGGTGCGACGCGTCCGCGACCAGGTCGCCGAACGGCCGGGCGCCGTAGGAGCAGTCCAGCAGTCCGAGGACCGGGACGCGGTTCTCACGGACGCGCTCCAGCGCCTCCGCGTACAGCGGGTCCCGCCGGCTCCCGGGGCCGCGCCGCACATCGAAGGCGGCCCAGTGCAACGGCGCGCCCGGCCGGGCCAGTTCGGCCCACTCGGCGGGCGCGACCAGCGGGTGGGCGAAGGCCGGCACCCCGAGTCCGGCACGGTCCCGCGGCCGGGCGCCCGGTGCCGGCTCCGCGCGCGCCGGGATTCCGGACGCGCTCCTGGACGAGGCCCGCGACGAGGTCCTGGACGGGATCAGACGCGGCATGCCGCCTCCATCCACACGTCGGCGAGCGACTCCTCCAGGCCGATCCGGGGCCGCCAGCCGAGCCGGTCGCGCGCGGTGCGCACGTCGGCCTGCTGCCAGATGCCGCAGCCGTCGGGGTACGGCGGCTGGCCGGGGCCGGCGTGGGTGTCGTCCAGCTCGTGCAGCACGCCCTCGTAGCCGGCGACGTGCGCGAGGGCGGCGGCCATGTCGCGCAGCCGCACGGCCCGCCCGCTGCCGATGTTCACCACGCCCTGCGCGGCCGACAGCGACGCGGCGTGCACCGCGCGGGCCACGTCGCGCACGTCGATGAAGTCCCGCTGGAAGCCGAGGCCGCCGATCTTCAACTCGCCGTCGCCGTTCTGCATGGCGCGGCGCAGCGCCTCGGCGACCCGGCCGAGCGGGGCGCCGGTCGGCGTGCCGGGGCCGACCGGGCTGAAGATCCGCAGTACCACGGCGTCCAGGCCGGAGGCCAGGACGAGTTCGGTGGCCGCCAGCTTGCTCACGCCGTACGGGCCGCCCGGGCGCGGCACCGCGTCCTCGCCGGTGGACGCGCCGGGCTGCGAGGGCCCGTACTCCGAGCCGCAGCCGAGCTGTACCAGCCGGGCCGCGGTGGAACTGCGCCGCAGCGCCTCGCAGACGGTCGCGACGGCGACGGTGTTCTGCCGGGTCAGGTCGCGCGCGTTGCCCCGGGTGGACCCGGCGCAGTTGATCACGACGCCCGGGTGCACGGCGTCCATGAAGCGGGCGAGCACCCCGGGCGCGCCCGAGGACAGGTCGAACCGCACGTCGGCGTCGTCGCTTCTCCCGAGCGCGGTCAGCTGCACGGCGGGGTCGGCGAGCAGCCGCTCCGCGACATGTCGGCCGAGGAAGCCGTCGGCTCCGAGCAGCAGGACTCTCATGTGACGTTCTCCAGGTGTGGGCGGTACGGGGTCAGGTCGGATGGTGGGCCGAGGCGCGCGGCAGCAGGCGGAACGCCCGTACGGCCATCGCGAGGGCCGCGGCGGCGCAGAGCAGCGCCTGCGCCGGGCCGGCCGCGCCGATCAGGCCGAGCCGGTCGGCGAGCAGCGCGACCGCCTGCGCGGCGCAGGCGGCGGCGAGGCCCGCCGCGGCGGGCGCGGCGCGGCCGTGCACGGCGAGCAGGCGCGCGGTGAGGAGCAGCGCGCCGAGCGCGAGCGGCAGCGGTGAGGCGGTGACCAGGGCCAGCAGGGCCGCGGTGTACGCGGCGAGGGCGGCGGCCAGCCGCGGCCGCACCGCGTCGGCGAAGTCGGACAGCCCGTGGCTGGGCGCGAGCTGGGCGCGAGCCCGCACCGCGAACCAGCGCGCCGCCCAGGCGGCGGGCGCCAGGCTGAGCGCGAGCCCGGCGAGCGCCGGGCGGCCCAGCCCGGGCAGCGTCAGGGCGAGCAGCGCGCCCGACCACACCGCGCCCGCGCCGGTCGCCGCCCGCAGCGGACCGCGGCGGGTCACCGCCGCGGCGGCCAGCACCAGCAGCAGCGCGGCCAGCGGGCGGTACGGGGCCGCGCACGCGGCGGCCGGCAGCAGGTGCAGCGCGGTGGTCCGCCACCCCGGCCACGGGCTGGTGCGCGCCCCCGGTCCCTCCTCCCGCTCCGCCGGATACGGCCGCCGGGCCCGCGGCGCCCGCGCGTACAGCTCCTCGGCGAGGCCGAACACGTCCCGGTGGCGCAACCGCCGCGCATCCGCGTCGGTCAGCCCCTGCGCCTCGAGCCCCGCGGTGATCTCCCACACGTCGACGCACCCGTCGAGCAGCGCCTGATGCCGGTGCATCACCCCGCGCACCGGGTCCGCCGGCCCCCGCCGCCGCGCTGCGGCCTCCGGCCGCGCCCCCCGAACCCCGACGCCCGCCCCGGCCGCGGGCGCTTCGCCGTCCCGGCGCGCGTCCACCGACGCACTCGCGCCGGCCACAGGCCGCTCCAGCTCCGCCGGAAGTCGTTCACCATCCCGGCGGGGGTCAGAATCCGCCCCCGCTCGGGGCCACGCACCCCCCGCGCGAGTGCGCGCCATGTCGGTCTCGCCGTAGGGCCGTTGGCCGTCCAGGCGAGGGTCCGCCGACGCACCCCGCCCGGCCGCAGGCCGCTCCAGCTCCGCCGGGAGGCGTTCGCCGTCCCGGCGAGCGTCCGCCGACGCACTCACCCCGGCCGCAGGCCACGCACCCCCCGCGCGGGTGCGCGCCATATCCGGCTCGGCGGCGAGCCGTTGGCCGTCCCGCCGCGCGTCCACCGACGAAACCGCCTCGGCCGCGGGCCGCTCCAGCTCCGCCGGAAGTCGTTCGCCATCCCGGCGGGGCTCCGCCGCGGAATCCGCCCCCGCTGGGGGCCACGCACCCCCCGCGCGGGTGCGCGCCATGTCGGTCTCGCCGCAGGGCCGTTGGCCGTCCAGGCGAGGGTCCGCCGACGCACCCACCCCGGCCGCAGGCCGCTCCAGCTCCGCCGGGAGGCGTTCGCCGTCCCGACGCGCGTCCGCCGACGCATCTGCCCCGGCCGCAGGCCACGCACCCCCCGCGCGAGTGCGCGCCATGTCGGTCTCGCCGTAGGGCCGTTGGCCGTCCAGGCGAGGGTCCGCCGACGCATCCGCCCCGGCCGCAGGCCACGCACCCCCCGCGCGGGTGCGCGCCATATCCGGCTCGACGTCGAGGCGTTGGCCGTCCCGACGCGCGTCCACCGACGCACCCCGCCCGGCCGCAGGCCGCTCCAGCTCCGCCGGAAGTCGTTCGCCGTCCCGACGCGCGTCCGCCGACGCATCCGCCCCCGCCGCAGGCCACGCACCCCCCGCGCGGGTGCGCGCCATGTCCGGCGCAGCCGAGAACGGTTCGCCGACCCGGCGGGGGGCCGCCGACGAAAACGCCCCGGCCGCAGGCCGGTTGGGCTCGGCCGCGAGCTGTTCGGGCTTGCGGCCGGCCGCAGGACGTTCGGCGGAGGCGTCCCGCGCGCCCGCGGTGCGCTCTCCTTCCGGGCGCGGGGCGGACTCCGCGGGGGGCCGCTCGGCGTCGGGGCGGCAGCCCACCGCCTCGGCGGCGGGTATGACCTGCGGGGCTGGGTGGCAAATCGATTCGCCAGCGGGCGGGCGGGGGCTCATGGGCGGAAGCCTTTGGTGAGGGGGGCGAGTCGGGTGGGCGACCAGGATTCGGCGGGGGCGGTGAAGGGGCGGGGCGCGCCGGCCGCGCTGAGCAGGGGCTCGCGGGGGACGGGGTGGTGGGCCACCACGTCGACGTAGCTCTCGCGGAAGGCGTCCACACAGCGGGCCACGGTGAAGAGCGCGAGTGCGCGCTCACGGGCGGCGGCGCCGAGCCGGGCGGCCCGCTCGGGTGCGCGCAGCAGCGAGAGCGCGGCCTCGGCGAGGGCCTTGGGGTTGCGCGGCGGCACGACGAGCCCGGTGCCGCCGATGACCTCGCGCACCGCCCCCACGTCCGTGGACACCGTGGCCCGGCCGCAGAACATCGCCTCGACGAGGCTCAGCGGGAAACCCTCCGCGCTGCTGGACAGCAGCACGACGTCGCCCGCCGCGTAGGCGTCGGCGAGTTCGGGCGCGCCGGGCGACCCGATCTCCTCGAAGGCGACGGGGCTCTCGCCCACCGCGTGCGGGTCGGCCGCCTCGTCGGGGAAGAGCTGCGCGGCGAGCGTCCTGCAGTGGTCGAGGTAGCGGACGGACGCCTGGCCCGCGCCGCGCAGGTGGAAGATCCTGAGCCTGGCCTGCGGTTCCTCCTGGCGCAGCGCGTGGAAGGCGTGCAGAAGGGCGATGAGGTCCTTGGCGGGGTCGGGCCGGCCGACCCACGCGAGCACCGGGTCGGCGTGGCCGGCCGGCGTGACGGCCTCCGCCTCGGCCGCCTCGCCCGCGCGGGCGAACCGGGCCGCGTCGATGCCCGGCTGGACGGTGCGGATGCGCTCGTGCGGCGCCCCGCACCGCTCCTGCCAGCGCCGCACATGGGTGGACCCGGGGGTGACGAGGGCGGCCTGCCGGTACACCTCACCGGCCAGCAGCCGGTGGTAGTCGCCGAGCAACGCCCGTACGGCTGGGGCGAATCCGGCCGCGCGGTGGGCGAGCAGCGCCTCGCGCAGCCGTACGGTGTACTCGGTGACGATCAGCGGGGTGCCGCAGAACCGTTTGGCCAGCAGGCCGGGCAGCGCGGCGGGGCCGCCGGAGGCGGCATGGCAGAGGTCGGCCGCGCCCAGCTCCTGCGGGCCGTACCAGGGCAGCGCGAGCGGCCGCAACTGGCGCTCCAGCAGGTCGGCGACGGCGAGGAGTTCGGTGACGGTGACGTCGCCGAGCAGCGGGCGCACACCGGGCGCCCGGCACGCGGACTCCAGGGCGCCGATCGCGTCGTCGCCGCGTAACAGCTCGGCCAAGCCGCCGTGTTCGACCGCGACGCCGGCCAGGCCGTAGAGCCCGGCGGCGAACCGGTCGGCGCGTGCGGCCGCCCCCAGGGCGGAGCCGCCGGCCAGCGCGGCGGCGAACTCCCCGAAGTGCCAGCGGAACGCGGCGCCCCTGGCGCGCCGGGCGGCCCGCCCGCGCCCGTCGCGCGGCCGGGCGGGCGGCGGCGCTCCCCACAGCCGCGCGCTGAGCACCCGCCGTACGTGCGGCGGCGGTTCGACGGTGCCGCCCTGCTCGGTGCGGGCGGAGCGGCTGAGCGCGTAGACCTCGAAGTCGTGGTGCGGCAGGCCGCGCACGAGCCGGTCGCACCACGCGCCGCCCTCACCCCGCGCGTACGGATAGCCACCCTCGGTGAGCAGCGCGATGCGCACGAGTGAGCCCCCTTTCGGCAACGGCGTCTCCCGGCCGCGGCACGCGGGGGCCGGAGCCGCGGCCGCCGGCCCGCCTCGCGGACGTCGGACGCAGATCCGGGCCCCGGATCCGGGCCCCGGGTCTTGCGGAACGCGACGACCGTATGCCTCGGGGACGGTGGCGGGGGGGGGGGGGGGGGGGGGCGCCCCCCCCCCCCCCTGCTGGGTACACTATACTCAAACACAACCCC